>URLT01000017.1 GCA_900548795.1 uncultured Eubacteriales bacterium | reverse complement strand
CACGCCGCTGCTTCTGAGCGGAGACGGCACGCAGGGCAAGCCCTTCCGCTTGCTCTGGATCGAGAGTGCCTCGCCGATGGATGATCTGGTCGGCCAGTATCTCGGCAGCAAGGACGAGGTTTGGATCACGATTGAAATGCGTGAGAGCAATTCCCGCAACGGCGAGCTGCTCAGCGCCATCGGTATGCATGTGCAGCGCGAAAGCGCCCCTTCCACGGACGAGACGACCGACCCGAGCGAGTCGACCGCGCCGTCCGGCACGGGCAAGCTGCGCTATAGCTTCTTCGTCCCCGACATCAGCGACCCGGCGCCTGCCCCGGTGCCCACGGAGACCGAATGGGTCGACACCAGCTCCGGCTATACGGCGTCCGAAATTGCCGCCATGAAGGTCGAAAAGCAGAAGGAGATCCGCGATCTCGATCTGGAATGGCGCAAGGCGCAGGTGGAATACCGGCGGATGCAGGAGGAAGCGCAGGGCGGCACGCTCAAGGCGACGGTCGACGGCGTGGTGAAGCACGTTGGCGACCTTCAGGCGGACGTCGACACCGGCACGCCGTTCATGGTCGTCTCGGGCGGCGGCTGCTACTATGTAAAATTCGACATCGGCGAGTATGACCGCGAGCTTTATCCGGTCGGCTCTGAGGTGCAAATTCAATCATGGACGACCGGCACGAGCGAGCTCGGCGTGATCGAGTCCATCTCACAGACGCCGTCGAGCGGCCAGTACTGGGGCTCCGGCAACCCGAATGTCACGCTGTATCAGGCGACGGTTTCCGTCTCGGGCGACGCAATGTTGACGGTCAACGACTATGTCAGTGTGCAGCTTCAGGGCGGAATGTCCGAAAACGCGCTTTATCTTGAAAACATGTATATCCGCACGGATAGCGTCGGCTCCTATATCATGAAGGAGGACGAAAACGGCAAGCTGGTGAAGACCTATATCCGCACCGGCGGCACGCTCTGGAACTCCTACACGGCAGTCTACGAGGGCCTGAGTGATGAGGACTGGATCGCCTTCCCCTATGGAAAGCAGGTCAAGGAGGGCGCCAAGACCGTCCATGACGAGAACACCGGCGTCTATTACGGTTAGGAGGCGATTGGATGATTGACAGTATCTCTCAGGCGTTTCAGGGCATCCTGACGCATAAGCTGCGCTCGTTTTTGACGATGCTCGGCATCATCATCGGCATCGCCTCCATCATCACCATCATCTCCACGATCAAGGGCACCAACGAGCAGATCAAGGAAAACCTGATCGGCGCGGGCAACAACATCGTCACCGTCCAGCTCTATCAGGACGACTATGCCTACGACCTGTCGTGGAATCAGGCGCCTGCAGGCGTGAAGGTGCTCGAGGATTCCCAGCGCGACGAGCTGCGAAAGCTCAGCGGCGTGAAGGATGTCAGCTTTTTCTACACCCGCAACTATGCCGAAAATGTGTTTTTTGAGAACACGGCCTTCAGCGGCGCTGTCTATGGCATCGACGAATCCTATTTGACCATCAACGGCTACCGCATCAAGTCCGGCCGCGGGTTCAGCAAGGCCGACTACAGTATGCCGCGCAAGAATCTGCTGATCGACGAAACGGCGGCCAAAACGCTCTTCGGAAGCGAGGATCCGGTCGGCAAGGTCATGGAGCTCAAGGGCGAACCGTTCACGGTCGTCGGCGTCGTTGCGCTTGAGAGCGGCTTTGAGCCGGTCATCAACTCGGTGGAGGACTATAACGTCTATGCCCAGTCGAACAGCGGCAAGCTTATGATGCCCTCGAGCGCATGGCCGATCGTCTATTCCTTCGACGAGCCGCAGACCGTCGGGCTTCAGACCAAGTCGACCGACGACATGGCGGCGGCCGGCAAGGCGGCGGCGGATTACCTGACGGAGCATCAAATCGCTGAGTCGGTGAACAAGGCCGGCTTCTCCTATCGCAGCAACGACCTGCTCAAGCAGGCCGAGCAGCTTCAGGAGATGAGCAACACGACCAACAATCAGCTCATCTGGATCGCCAGCATTTCTCTGCTGGTCGGCGGCGTGGGCGTTATGAACATCATGCTTGTCACCGTCACAGAGCGAACCGGCGAAATCGGCCTGAAAAAGGCCATCGGCGCAAAGCGCCGCAGAATTCTTGGACAGTTCCTGACGGAGGCGGCGGTTCTCACCGGCATCGGCGGTCTGCTCGGTGTGCTCGGCGGCATCGGCATGGCCGCTCTGATCTCCAAATTTGCAGACACGCCAACCTCGCTGAGTGTCCCGGCGATCCTGTTTGCCTCGGTGTTTTCCATCTTCATCGGCCTAATTTTCGGCTTCTTCCCGGCTGTCAAGGCCTCGAAGCTGAACCCGATCGAAGCGCTCAGAAGAGAATGACCCGTTGACGCGGCCGCAGCAAGTCTGCGGCCGCTTTTTTCTGCCTTGACGTTTTTTGCGGTTCGTGGTATGCTATAGAGAGACTGTGCGCACGCACAGCACAGAAAAATCAGAGGGGGGCTGTCCGTGAAGCTGCACCGTAACAGCGAATATGTAAAATGGGGGCTGACGGCCTTTTTGGTCATCGTCGCCGGAGGGCTGTTCTGGCTCGTTTTCTCGAATCTTTCCGGATTTTACGACATTCTTCTTGAATTTTTCAGCATTCTTTCCCCGGTTCTCTACGGCTGCCTGTTTGCCTACCTGATGAACCCGATCATGGAAAAAACGCGCAAGCTCCTGCTCAAATTCATGACCACGCGCAAGCGACAGTTCAAGGAAAAGACCGTGCAGCGCGTCAGCTTCATCGGCGGCTTAGTCGCCGCGGTGCTGGTGTTTCTGATGCTGATCTACGCCTTGATCGCCATGATCGTCCCGAACGTCATCGCAAGCGTTGAGAGCCTGCTGCAAAAGGATCGGCTGGAATCCTATTACAATACGATCAACGGGTGGATCAACCGCACCTTCACCGGCACGCCGGTGGAGACGTGGTTTCACGACAATCTGAATGATCTGCTCACGTTTATCACGGATAAGCTCCGCGAAATTGACATCGGCTCGTTCGTGGTCGACCTGACCTCGTCGGTCTACAGCGTCGTGATGGGCGTTTTCAACTTCCTGCTCGGCATCATCCCAGCGGTCTATATCCTGATTTTCAAAAAGGAGCTGTGCTGGCAGTCTAAAAAAATCGTCATCGCGTGGTTCAAGCCCGAGCGCGCGAACCGGCTGCTCGAGCTGGCGCGCCGCACGAACCGCATCTTCGGCGGCTACGTGATCGGAAAGCTGCTCGACGCGCTGATCGTCGGCGTGATCACCTATTTTTTCATGCTCATTGCCAATCTGCCCTATGCCGCGCTCGTTTCGGCGCTTGTCGGCGTGACAAACGTCATCCCGTTCTTCGGGCCGCTGATCGGCATGATCCCCTCGGCACTGCTGCTGGTTCTGGATAAGCCCGTCAATGCGCTGATCTTCATCATTTTCAGCCTGATTTTGCAGCAGATCGACGGCAACATCATCGAAAACCGAATCCTTGGCGAAAAGCTCGGCATCTCGGATTTCTGGGTGCTAGTGGCGATTCTGCTCTTCGGCGGCGTCTTCGGCATCGTGGGAATGCTGCTGGGCGTGCCGGTTTTTGTGGTGATCTATTCGCTGCTTGCCGACCACATCAACCGCCGGCTGCGCAGAAAGCATCTGCCGACCGAGGGAGAGCTGTATTACACGCTGCAATGCGTTGAGGAGCTTCCAATTGAGCCGACCGACAGCGGCACGCACGAGGCCGCTCAGCCCGATTACGAAATGGGACGCGCCCGGGAGCGCTCCGGCGAGCAGGACGAGTCCTCTGACGAATAATGGAAGGAGGGGTGCGCTTGGACGCATTCTTTCAGACCGTCTCTGAGTTTTTTCAGACCGACGGGGCCGGGATCGTGACGGTTTTCAGCGCAATTTGGCGCTATGCCGCTCCGGTTTTGGCGATTCTGATCATCTGGCGCGCCGCCGCGCCGCTGCTCAACTTCCGGCGCGAGCCGGAGATCTGGGCTTATCTCGCTATGCCGGACGGGCAGCAGTTCCCGGTCACGCATTGGGAAAATATCCTCGGCCGCGGAAAGGGCTGCGACCTTGTCATCAATCATCCCGACCTTGCGCGAAATCACGCCGTTCTCACGCGCTATGACGACGGAAGCTGGTCGATCACCGACATCGGCGCGCGCGGCGAGGTCTGGGTCAACGGCGAGCAGGTGGAGGCTTGTGCGCTCGAATACGGCGACATTATCTCGCTCAGCGGCGTCGAGATGAAGCTCGTGCCCATCACGGCGCGAGAGGTCGAGGAGCAGAACGACTACCGCACGCGTCCGTCCGACCAGTCTCTGCCCGGGCTGACGCTGTTCCTTCTGAGCCTGTTCCAGCTCCTCACGGCCGTGCAGTTCTGGATGAACAGCGATGCCGGCTATGCACGCTCCATTGTGATGGGCTTTGTGCTCCTGTGCGCCGTGCAGTGGGTGTTCTTTGCAGCGCTCAAGATCCTCAAGCGAAGCGGCTTCGAGGTGGAGACGCTCGCGTTTTTCCTCTCGACTCTGGGCTTGGCGGTCATATCGTCCTCCAGCCCGAAGGAGATCACGCGCCAGCTTATCTGCATCGTTGGAGGCATCGTGATCTACCTGATCATCGCGTGGTCTCTGCGCGACCTCAACCGCGCCAAAAAATTCCGCTATGTTGCCGCGTTCGGCGGCTTTGCGCTGCTGGCTGCAACGCTGCTGTTCGGCACGGAGGTCTACGGCGCTAAGGGCTGGATCTATATCGGCGGCATATCCGTGCAGCCGGCCGAGCTGGTCAAGCTGTGCTTCGTCTATGTCGGCGCGTCCACGATGGATCGCATCGTCACCAAGCGCAACCTGATCACCTTTATCATCTATTCCGCCGCGATTTGCGGCTGTCTGGCCTTTATGAATGATTTCGGCGCGGCGCTGATCTTCTTCGTTGCCTTTCTCGTCATCGCCTTCCTTCGCTCCGGCAGCTTCGCAACCGTTGCATTGGCCTGCTCGGCCACCGGCATTGCCGGGCTTATGGCGATCCGTCTGCGCCCTCACATTCTCAAGCGCTTTTCCAACTGGGGGCACGTCTGGGAGGACACGCAGGGCGGCGGCTTTGACCAGTCGCGCGCAATGATGTGCGTTGCCTGCGGCGGCCTGTTCGGCGTCGGCGCCGGAAAGGGCATCTTCAAATTGCAGCACATTCTTGCGGCGGACACGGACTATGTCTTTGCCTTCCTCTGCGAGGAATGGGGGCTGATCATCGGCGTTTTGGCTGTCGCGGCGATCATCGTGCTCGGCCTGTTCGTTCTGCGCTCGAGCGCGGTCGGCCGCAGCAGCTTTTATACCATCGGCGCATGTGCGGCAGTGGCGATCCTGATGACGCAGACCATTTTGAATGTATTCGGAACGATGGATCTGCTCCCGCTGACCGGCGTGACCTTCCCGTTCCTTTCCAACGGCGGCTCGAGCATGCTCTGCTCGTGGGGGCTGCTTGCCTTTATCAAGGCTGCCGACACGCGTCAGAACGCGAGCCTTGCCGTGCAGTCGCTCAAGGCAGAGGAGGTGGAACCGCTTGAATAGAATTGCAAAGCGCTCATGGTTCACCGTGGTGCTCTCGGGGATGCTGATCGTCGGCCTGCTGGGCATTCTTGTGCGCTATACGCTCCACGCCGAGCAGTGGGCGGCGTTCTCACGCTCGCCCTACATCTACCACACCGGCGGCACACCCGGCGGAGGACAGGTGCTCGATCGGGACGGCGAAATGCTGCTCAATCTGGAAAACGGCAGAGCCTATGCCGACAGCGAAACGGTTCGCCGCTCGATGCTGCACCTGCTCGGCGACAGCAACGGCTACATCAATTCCGCCATTCTCAACGAGTATGGCGACGAGCTGATGGGCTACGACCGCTTTAACGGCACCTATCACGTCGGCGAGAGCACCGGGCGTATCCGGCTCACGCTCAGCGCAGACGTGCAGGCTGCGGCGCTGAGCGCAATGGGCGGAAGGAAGGGCACCGTCGGCGTTTATAACTATCAGACCGGCGAGGTGCTCTGCATGGTCTCCGCGCCGACCTTCGACCCGGAGGATCAGCCCGACAACGCCACGGTCGAGTCCAGCTCGGATTATGACGGCGTTTATGTCAACCGATTCCT
Source organism: uncultured Eubacteriales bacterium (assembly GCA_900548795.1). Classification (GTDB taxonomy): domain Bacteria; phylum Bacillota; class Clostridia; order Oscillospirales; family Oscillospiraceae; genus JAZOXB01. The sequence continues at coordinate 17,770 of URLT01000017.1, read as the reverse complement.
TTATTCGACCTATTCCCCCGGCTCGGTCTTCAAGCTTGTCACGGCTGCGGCCGCACTGGAAACCATTCCGAATGTTGAAAACCGCACCTTTACCTGCTACGGCACGTATGACCTTGCCGGTGAGGTGGTCATCTGCAACGGTGTGCATGGCGAGCTGGATCTCGAGGGCGCGATCGCACATTCCTGCAACGTGACCTTTGCGCAGCTCTCCGAGGAGCTGGGCGCGGGCACTCTGACGGAGTATGCCAAAAAAATCGGCGTGACCGATTCTCTTCAATTCGACGGGATCTCCACGAAAAAGGGGCAGTTCGACCTGTCAAACGCAGGCGCCTTTGAGACGGCGTGGGGCGCGATCGGGCAATACACCGACCAGATCAACCCCTGCCAGTATATGACCTATATGGGCGCGATCGCAAATGGGGGCAAGGCGGCGCTTCCGCACGTGGTCGACAGCGTGACCTACGGCAGCTCGACCAAATACAGCGCCTCCACGTCCTCGACCGGACGCCTGATCGATGCGGACACCGCCGACACCCTTGCGGAAATGATGCACACGGCGGTCGTGCGCACTTATGGCGAGTGGAATTTTGCCGGCCTGTACTGCGGCGCCAAAACCGGCACGGCGGAGCGCTCGGACGGGCTGGAGGCTGACGCGCTCATGGTCGGCTTCTCCATGGATGAGAGCTATCCGCTTGCCTTCGTCGTGGTCATTGAGGGCGGCGGTTCCGGCAGCGGCGCGTGCGCTCCGGTCGTCAGCGCCGTTTTGAATGCCTGCGTTGCAGAACTGAGCCGTTGACCGACCGCGCCGCGTAACGAAACCCATGCGCTTCGCACAATCACACGGTGCTGACGAACGCTGCACCGTCTTATCCAAAATCAGATTGCACCATGGGTGATATAAGTAGTAAGGAAGCTTTTCAAGCATAAAACCCGTGGCGGAAGCAAGCGCGCGCTTGCTTCCGCCACGGGTTTGTTTTTTGCTTTGGATCACGCGAGCGCAGAGCCGGGCGCGATCAATCTTCCTTCCGGTCGTCGGGGAGCTGAGAGGGCGCGGACTGCTGCGCTGCAGCGGCCTCGGCCTTCTTTTTCTGAATTTGAGCCTGAACAAAGCTCCAGATTCCGAGCCCGGTGAACAGCAGCGACAGGAGCAGATCCTTGAGGAGGGCACCGAGGTCGAGCTCGTAGTAATACATGCCGTACGTAAGCCGATCCTTGCTCCCGAAAATGGTCTTCAGGCAATCGCCGGCAGCTGTCGACAGGGTGATCGTGCCGCCGTCTGCCCGCACTTGGCTGTACAGGTCGTAGACCGTGCAGAGATAGACCGCCAGAACCATCATAATAACTGTGACGACGGAGGCAACAATGATGCCGGTCTTGGAATTTTTTCTCTTCGTGAACAGGCCGTAGCCGAACACGGCGGCATATGCGCCGACCACGGCGCTGATGCTGGCAATGAAGTTCAGCTGATCGAGCAGGAAGTAGACGATCACACCGGCCAGCGAGAACAGGATCGCGCCAAGCAGGCCGAGAAGAACGTTCTCCTTCGGCTGCTCGTCGAGCGGGCGAACAGTGGTATTGGGTTCGATGTTCAAAGTGATTTCCTCTCTTTCATATGGGGTAGAAGTCGGGTCAAACGCGCGCGGTCAGGATCCCGCGCTTGTCGCGGATCACGCCGCGCGGGCAGGCCACAGCGCACGCGCCGCAGGACAGGCACTTGTCGGAATAGATGAAGGCGCGGTTTTCCGACACCTTGATGGCCTCGGCAGGGCAGACCTTGGCGCAGAGGCCGCAGCCGATGCAGCTCACGGCGCAGACATCGCGGCATACGGCGTCCTTGTTTGAGCAAAGGACGACGATCGGGTTCTCCTCGAGGCGCAGGTGAATGATCCTCTGCGGGCAGGCGCGGACGCAGGCGCCGCAGCCGATGCACTGGCTCTCGTCGACCTCGGCAACGCCGAATGCGTTCAGAGAGATGGCTCCGAAGCGGCAGACGTCGACGCAGGTGCCGCAGCCGGAGCAGCCGTAGCTGCACAGATCATAGCCCTCGGGGCTTTTTTTGGAGCGGCAGCCGCCGTTGCAGTGGACGCACGCAACGCGGGAGGGAAACTTCTTTTTCACTACCATGAGAATTCCTCCTATCCTTATTTGCGCTCGTAGGGCGTGCCGCTGAGCGGCAGCTCATAGCGGCGCTCGCCGTCAAAGCGGAAATAGGCGTCGGCAATAGCCGGTGCGGTGGGAATGGACGTGATCTCGCCGATGCCGATGGCGCCGCAGGCGACCTTCAGACCGGGCTTGTCAACAACGATCGCCTTGATCGGCGGCGTCTGATGCGCGCGGAACAGCCCCAGCGTGCCGTATTGATTGATCGGCTTGCAGTTGCTGTCGAAAAGATACTGCTCCGTGAGTGCATAGCCCATGGACATGACCACGCCGCCCTCGATCTGCCCCTCGCAGGACAGGGGATTGACGGCTTTGCCGACGTCGTGCGCGGCGACCATCTGCTCGACCAAACCGGTCTTGGGGTCGAGGATGCAAAGCTGCGTCGCATAGCCGTAGGCAACGTGAGAGACCGGGTTCGGAACGTTTGCGCCGAGGGGGTCGGTTTTAGCGAGATACTCGCCGTAGAAAACCTGCCCGGTGAGCTCGGAGAGGGAGGCGGCATCCTTTTTTGCTTCCATCAGCTTCTCGCAGGCGCGGCGGCAGGCTTCGCCGGTGACGAGCGTCTGGCGCGAGCCGGAGGTGTCACCGGAGTCCGGCGCGATCCATGTGTTGCTGCGCTCATAGACGATCTGATCGCGGGTGAGGTCAGTGTTCGAGACGATCATCTGCACGAGCACCGTGCCAAGCCCCTGCCCGATGCAGGAGGCGCCGGTGTAGATATGCAGCTTTCCGTCATCCTCGACGATCAGCTTACAGCGGCCGGTGTCGGGGATGCCGACGCCGACGCCGGCATTCTTCATCGCGCAGGCAAGGCCGACCGGCTTTCCGGCGGCTACGGCCTCGTCATAATAGGGCTTGATGGCCTCAAGCGTCTCGACCAGACCCGTTGAATCGTCCACGATCTGCCCGTTCGGCAGGACACCCCACGGGCGAATGGCATTGCGCATACGGATCTCCCACGGGGAGATGCCGATCTCGTCGGCCATCATGTTCAGAAGCGTTTCCGTTGCGAAGCAGGTCTGCGTCACGCCGAAGCCGCGGAACGCGCCGGCCGGGGGATTGTTGGTGTAGTAGGCCGTGCCCTCGATCTCAAAGTTCTCGTAGGCATACGGGCCGGCGGCATGCGTGCAGGCACGCTCGAGCACCGGGCCGCCGAGAGAGGCGAATGCGCCGGTGTCGGAGGCGACCTTCGCCTTGACGCCGAGGATCTTGCCGGTTTCGTCGCAGCCCATGGTGAAGTCCATCTCAAAATGATGTCGCTTCGGATGCACGAGCAGGGATTCCTGACGGCTGAGCTTGACCTTAACGGGGCGGCCGGTCAGACGGGCGAGCAGCGCCGCATGGTGCTGCACGGACATATCCTCTTTTCCGCCGAAGCCGCCGCCGACGAGCGCATTTTGAACCTTACACTTCTTGTCGCCGAGAACCATCGTGCACTCATGCAGCGTGGTATGTGCCGACTGATCGGTGGAATAGACAAAAACGTCGTCGTCCTTGTCGATGTAGGCCACGGCGCACTCCGGCTCGAGGAAGGCGTGCTCCGTCCACGGCGTCTCAAAGTGATGGGAGATCACGTGCTTCGCCTTGGCGATCGCCTCCGTGGCGTTGCCGCGGCTGACGTGCTTATAGGCCTGCACGTTGGAGGTCTCCTCGTCAAAGACCAGCTCCTTGTTTGTCGCGGCCTCCTGAATGTTGTGGATAGCGGGGAGAACCTCGTATTCGACCTTAACGAGCTTCTTGGCCTTTTCCAGAACCTCCTGCGTCTCGGCAACGACCAGACAAATTGCGTCGCCGAGATAGTGCACAAGGCCCCCGATCGGAATGAGCGTGTACTGGTCGTGCTTGAGGTGACCGACCTTGTTCTCGCCGGGAATGTCTGCGGCGGTATACACGCCGACCACGCCGGGCAGCTTCAGAGCCGCAGAGGCGTCGATGCCGAGCAGGCGCGCGCGCGGATATTTGGCGCGCACGGCCGAGCCGTAGCACATGCCGTCGAGATAATAGTCATCCGGATATTTGCCGTAGCCAAGCACCTTTTCTTCCACGTCGAGTCGCTGCACGCGCGAGCCGATTTTCCAGTCGGTGACGGAGGGAAGGGGGATCTTCCCCTCGCGCAGGATCTTCCCGGCCAGCTTGATTGCGGCGATGATCTTGACATAGCCGGTGCAGCGGCAGTAGTTGTTGCGGATGGCAAAGCGGATCTGCTCCTCTGAGGGCTCCGGGCATTTGTCGAGCAGCGCCTTGCCGCAGAGCACCATGCCGGGAATACAGAAGCCGCATTGAACGGCTCCGGCCTCGCCGAAGGCGAAGGTGAAGGCGGATCTTTCAAAATCGCTCAGCCCCTCGACCGTGATGACATGCTTGCCCTCGAGCCGCTCTGTGTCGGGGATGCAGGCGCGGCACGGTTCGCCGTCGATCAGCACGGTGCACGCGCCGCAGGCGCCCTCGCTGCAGCCGTCCTTGACGGAGGTCAGGCGCAGCTTGTCGCGCAGATAGCGCAGGAGCTTCTGCTTTTTTGCGACCGTGACCTCTTTGCCGTTTACGAAAAATGTAGACATGAGAATGACCTCTTTTCTTGTTTGTGCAGATAGCACAAACAGGATTGGAAAAATCAAAATCTTTTTTGACAGTCTTATTATACAATAAAAGAGATAACGCCGCAAGGTGAACACGCTATCCTTTTTATAGAATATCGCAAAAAAGAAATATAAAACGTCGTATTATACAGAAAAAGCGCCGTTTTGCGGGTTTAATTCGGCCATGGCGAATTCGCTTTCCGAGGCGTCGAATCAATTTCTGCCGCTTGATGCTGCCTCAGCAAGCCGGAAGGTCGCGCATGGTCAGGCTGATGCGCTTGCGCTTCTCGTCGACCTCGAGCACACCGACGCGAACGACGTCGCCCACGCGCACGACCTCGGACGGATGCCGCAGGAAGCGGTCGCAGACCTGAGAAATGTGCACAAGGCCGTCCTGATGGACGCCAATGTCGACGAACACTCCGAAGTCGATGACGTTGCGCACCGTCCCCGTCAGCACCATGCCGGGCTTCAGATCCTTCAGCTCCAGCACGTCGCGGCGCAGGATCGGCGCGGGCAGCTCGTCGCGCGGGTCGCGGCCGGGCTTTTGCAGCTCCTTGGCAATGTCGCGCAGTGTCGGAACGCCGACGCCGCAGACCTCGGCGGCTTTTGTTGCGCCGTATTGCTCCAGACGCGCGGTCAGATCGCCCAGCGTGCCGGCGGAAGCATCGGCGGCGGTATAGCCGCAGAGCGTCAGAAGTGCCTCGGCAGCGGCGTAGGATTCCGGGTGCACGCCCGTGTGGTCAAGGAGCTGGGCGCTCTCCGGCACGCGCAGGAAGCCTGCGGCCTGCTCGTAGGCTTTTTTGCCGAGCTTCGGCACCTTCAGGAGCTGCTTGCGGGCGGTGAAGACGCCGTTTTCCTCGCGATAATGCACGATGTTTTTCGCGGTTGCGGCATTCAGGCCGGAGACGCGGCGCAGAAGGGAAGCGGAGGCCGTGTTCAGATCGACGCCGACGGCGTTGACGCAGTCCTCCACGACGCCCGAGAGCGTCTCGTCCAGACGCTTTTCCGGAAGATCGTGCTGATATTGTCCGACGCCGATCGCCTTTGGGTCAATTTTCACCAGCTCGGCAAGCGGATCCTGCATCCGGCGTGCGATGGAGACCGCCGAGCGCAGATTCACGTCGTACTGAGGAAATTCCTCCGCGGCAAGCGGAGAGGCGGAATAGACGGAGGCGCCGGCCTCCGAGACGATCATATATGACACGCCGGGAACCTGCGGCAGAAGCTCGCAGACGACCTGCTCCGTCTCGCGGGAGGCCGTGCCGTTGCCGATGGCCAGATGGTCGACGCGGTGCTTGCGGATGAGCGCGACCAGACGGCGGATGGCCTCTTCGCGGCGATTCGTGAAGGTCGGATAGACCACGGCGGTGTCAAGCACCTTGCCGGTCGGGTCGATGACGGCGACCTTACAGCCGTGGGCGTATCCGGGGTCAAGACCCATCGTTACGTGCCCCTTGACCGGCGGCTGCATCAGAAGCGGTCGCAGATTCAGCGCAAAATTGGCGATCGCGCCCTCGTTGGCCTCGTCGGTCAGCGCGCTGCGCAGCTCGCGCTCCATGCTCGGCGCCAAAAGCCGATCATAGGCATCCTCGGCAGCAGCGCGGACAAATGCGTTCGCACGGCTGCCCGGAAGAAGCACCTCGCGCCGAACGGCGATGAGCGCCTGCTCGCGGTCGGTCTCAAGGCTCACCTTGAGGAAGCCCTCGCGCTCTGCGCGGTTGAGCGCAAGGATCTGATGCCCCTGCAATTTACTGACAGGCTGACGAAAATCGAAATAGAGACGATAGACCGCGCCGTCGTCCTCCTTGCCCTCGATGACGCTCGAACGTGCGACGGATTGCCGACGCATGAGGCGGCGCAGGGTCTTGCGAATGGCGGCGTCGTCCGAGATCGTCTCTGCAACGATGTCGGATGCGCCGGCAAGCGCTGCGGCGGCGTCGAGCACGCCCTTCTCCGGGTCAATATAGGAGGCGGCGAGGGCTTCCGGCTCGGGCAGGTCGCGCCCCTGCGCGAGCAGCAGCTCGGCAAGAGGCTGCAAGCCCTTCTCGCGGGCGATCGTGGCGCGGGTTCGGCGCTTTGGCTTGAACGGGCGATAGAGATCCTCCAGCTCGGCCAGTGTTTTGGCGGCCTGAATGGCCGCAGACAGCTCGTCGGTCAGCCGCTCCTGCGCGGCAACGGAGCGCGTGATCTCCTCGCGTCGCTGCGCCAAGCTGCGAAGGTAGGCAAGTCGGTCTGCCAGCGTGCGCAGGGCGGTGTCGTCCATCCCGCCGTGCAGCTCCTTGCGGTATCGCGCGATGAACGGGATCGTGTTTCCCTCGTCGATGAGGGTCACAACATTTTCTACATAGTTCGCCGGGCAGTTCAGCTCGGCGGAAAGCTGCTGAATCAGTTTTTCCATGAGTTCCTCCGAATCGTTTTGCTTGCATAATGGTAAAATTATATCACAAACCACGAAAAAAAGAAAGCGCCTGTTGCAATTGTGCGCGGATTGTGATAGAATGTGCTTCGTAGAAATACACCCGAATTCATTTGCAGCACGGAGGCGAGAAAATGGAAAAAATGCCCAAATATTTTATTGTGGAAGCGCGCGCCCTTCCCGAGGTATTCCGCAAGGTCGCCGAGGCCAAGTGGCTGCTGGAAAACGGCGAGGTGGCGACGGTCGGCGAGGCGACCAAAGCGACCGATATCAGCCGCAGCGCGTTTTATAAATACCGTGACAGCATTGCTCCGTTTGAAAACCTGATGGCGGGGCGCATTTTGACCTTCCAGCTCATTTTGCGCGATGTTTCGGGTCTGCTCTCGGCAATTTTGTCGGTTTTTGCGCAGTATGGCGCGAATATTCTAACGATCAACCAGACCATTCCCAGCAACGGCACGGCCTCCGTGACGGTATCAGCCGAGACGAACGGCGTCAGCGAGGGCGTGGAGGCGCTTCTGCGCGCGCTGGCAGCGATGAAGGGCGTGCTGAAGGCGGAGATCCTTGCCGGATGACGCATTACGATCAGCGCCGCAGCAAACCGGTCGGTTTGCTGCGGCTCTGTTTTCTGTCTGCATGGAGCGATATGGATCGGATGAGATCCATTTTGCACAAAAACATTCTTGAGAACTAAAAAATATTTGTTGATTTTGAGGCGAGAGAATGAGATACGGAAATCAGCCCAAGGCGCTCGCTCGCGTTTGCATGGCGCGTGGAGTGCCCGATATGGGCGGATCACGCGAATTCCAAGGGGAGTGAAACGCTCCCAAGAAACACAAAGGAGAGACAGATGTCATGAGATCCCCGTCCATGAAAAATGCCCGAGTCGATAACATCTCGGAAAAGCCATTCCGTTTGGCCTGCAGCACGTTTTGGCCATGTTCGTTGCCAATGCGACGCCGGTCGTCCTGATTGCCTCGGTTGCAAAATATCAGGGCGTCGCTTTTTCCGAGGTCGATGCAGCGCGGCTCGTGGCAGAATCTGACCGTCGCGGGCGTGTTTGTCGTCTCAATGCTGATGTCTCTGCTGCTGCCGAAGCGTGTGGATCTGAAAAACATTGACGCGCTGACGGACGAAACGATCGAAAAGCATTAAGGAATCAGAGGTTCCCTAGGGAACCTCTGAATCAATAGGCTGCGGCGCTCAGCGGGTCTTTTGCCCCAACTTGTCGGTTTGAAAATCTTGAAATACACAAAGTATTCCTGCGATTTCCAAACCTCAATTTGGAACAAAATCCCTCGCTGACCGCTCTTGCGATTGAATCAGAGCTTCCCTTGAATCTGTTAAAAAGCTTGAAGCGCTTTTTATAGCGCCAACGGCGCAGCGTGCATTCGCACGATGCGAGTGTGCGCAGCACACGGGATTCTTGATTCAATATTTGAATCAAGAATCAGTATGAAATGCTCGTCCGACAGAGCCTCCATCAAAAAAACACGAGCCGCTGACTCAGTTCAGCGGCTCGTGTTTTATATTGGAATGATAGTTTGCTCAAGAATTCATATGACCTTGGCTCAAAGGGCATTCACTGCGGCAAGGAAAATCGGCATGCCGGCCTGATTATCCCAAATCAGAAGCAGGAACGGCCGGTCGAGCATGACGTTGTAGCCCTCGCGAAGCGACATAGTCTCGATCTCGACGGCGGTTGCGGCGGCAGCCTTCGTGCCCTTTTCGTCCACGCGCAAAGCCGCGCTATGCAGCACTCTGCCGACGCAAAGCTCCTGCTCGGCGCTGATGCCGGACAGATCCGCATTCCCTTCGAACACGTCCGTGATGCCCATCGCGCGCAGCGCGTCGGCAAGCTCAACGTCGGATTTCAGCTCCATCTGCGGCATGGTGGCGCGCACCTCGTCCTGCGTCGCATTTTCGATCAGGCTGCGGAGCATGTCGCCGTCGAGCTTCTGCACATAGTCGTCCAGCGAGCCGTTCGGCAGGATCGCTGCAAGAGAATAGCGGCCGCCCGCATAGGGCTTGAGGAAACCGGTGGCGTTGCCGTCCTTCAGATAAAGCGCTTCATCCGAGCTCATCATGCGGGCGCTCTGCTCGGTGCCGTCGGCGGCATGGAACGTGCCGTCCCAAACCGAATCCTCGGAATATGTCTGCGCCCACTTGCCTTCGAAGCACAGGGCGTTGACAAGACAGAGCGCAACGCCTTGGTTCAGATCCTTGAGCATTTCGGGGATCATGCCGTCTGTATGCGTGGAGACCCAACTGTTGATGTCCTTTCGGGTCTGCTCGTCAAAGGGCGCGCCGTAGGCATCAGCGCCGTAGTAGTCCGCGCAGGCCTGAAGGAAGTCAGATGAGACCTCGAGCGAGCCGTCGTCGCGAAACCAGATCGCGTTGGCATTTTGGAAGGCGTCGTCGGGTTGGACGGCGGCAAAGGCTGCATTCAGCGCGTCGATCTGCATCCCGAACGCCTTCACAAGCTGCTCGAGCGTTTCGCCGTTGGCGCCGTTGGCGGTCATGCCGAGCGCCTGCAGCACGCTATAGGGGGAGAGCACGACGGTTTCGCCCGATTTGGCGGCCTTTTGCAGCAGCGAGACTGAGAAATCAGAGACGGCCTTAGAAAATGCAGCGCCGTCGGAAGAACCGGTGACGGGCTTGGGGGTGATGTTCGCCATCAGATTCACGCTGACGCCGGCCGCATTCGGGATCGGCGCAGCAGGGCTTGCGGCGCAGCCGCCGAGCACGAGCGCTGTCAAAAGAAGCAGTGCGATGAGTTTTTTCATGATGATCCTCCTCCGTGTTGTTTTGGATGTCCTTATGACGCTGCCACAGGGAAAAGGTTCCCGAAATTTTTCGGAAATGCGGCTGCGGAGACGTCCGCTTTTTTCGGGACGTCTCCGCAGTGTCTGCATGAGGCTTATTTTTCAAGCTCTCCGACAAGCGCGATGTGCACCTCGTCGAGCTGCTTCTGCTCGACGGCGGACGGCGCGCCCATCATGAGATCCTGCGCATTTTTGTTCATCGGGAAGGGAATGACCTCGCGGATGGAATCCTCGCCGGCCAGCAGCATGACCATGCGGTCAACGCCCGGGGCAATGCCCGCATGAGGAGGCGCGCCATAGCAGAACGCGTTATACATGGCCGGGAACTTGGCCTTGACATCGTCCTCGCCGAGGCGCACGAGCTCGAAGGCCTTGATCATGATCTCGGGGTCATGATTCCGAACCGCACCGGAGGACAGCTCCACGCCGTTGCAGACGAGGTCATACTGGTAGGCGTTGATGCTCAGCGGGTCGACCTCGCCGCGCTCGGCCTTTTCCAGAATTTCCAGACCGCCGTTCGGCATGGAGAACGGATTGTGGCAGAACTCCAGCTCGCCGCTCTCCTCGCCGATCTCATACATCGGGAAATCAACGATCCAGCAGAACTCATAGCGCTCCTTGTCCATATGGCCGGGGACGGCTGCGCCGAGCAGCTTGCGCAGGACGCCCGCGCACTTCTGCGCGGCGGCCTTCTTGCCGGCGGCGACGCCGACGAGACAGCCGGGCTTCAGCCCCAGCGCGGAGACAACGGCATCCTTGCGGTCGGCGAGGAACTTGGCGATGCCGCCGGAGAGCTCGCCGTCCGCGCCGAGCTTGAACCACATCGGCTTGGTGCCGGAGATGACCTCCGTCTCGGCGACGAGCTTATCGACGGCCTTTCTGGCCAGCTCGCAGTTGTCGACGACGATGGCCTTGACGGCGTTGCCCTCTGCGAACGGGGCAAAGTCGATGCCCTTGACCAGCTCGGTCATGTCCTGCACCTCAAGATCGATGCGCAGATCGGGCTTGTCCGAGCCGTAGCGCTCCATGGCCTCGGCATAGGGGATGCGGCGGAACGGAGCGGAGGAGGCAACGTCATATTTGCCGTATTTGGCAAAGATCGGCGGCAGCACATCCTCGAGCACGGCGAACACGTCGTCCTGCGTGGCAAATGCCATTTCCATATCGAGCTGATAGAACTCGCCGGGGCTGCGGTCGCCGCGGGCGTCCTCGTCGCGGAAGCAGGGCGCGATCTGGAAATAACGGTCAAAGCCGGAGGTCATCAGAAGCTGCTTGAACTGCTGCGGCGCCTGCGGCAGGGCATAGAATTTGCCGGGGTGCTTTCTCGCGGGAACCAGATAGTCGCGCGCGCCCTCGGGCGAGGAGACGGTCAGAATCGGCGTCGTGATCTCGAGGAAATCGTGCTCAGTCATGGCGCGGCGCAGAGCCGACACGACGTTGCAGCGCAGAACGATGTTCTTCTTGACCTCGGGATTGCGCAGATCGAGATAGCGGTATTTCAGGCGGATGGCCTCGTCGGCCTCGCGGCTGCGGTTGATCTCGAAGGGCAGCTCGTTATAGCGGCAGCGGCCGAGCACCTCGATCTTTTCCGGCACGACCTCGATCTCGCCGGTGGGCTGCTTCGGGTTCTTGCTGGCGCGCTCGCGGACGACGCCGGTGACGGAAATGGTCGACTCCTTGTTCAGCGCCTTGACGGACTGGATCATTTCCTCGGTCTCAAGGACGACCTGCGTCGTGCCGTAAAAATCGCGAAGCACAACGAAGGCAAGGCTGCTGCCGACAACGCGGAGGTTTTCCATCCAGCCGGCAAGTGTGACGGTTTTTCCCGCGTCGTTGAGCCGGAGCGCGCCGCAGGTGTGAGTTCTAGACTGTGTCATGTTTTATCCCCTTTTTCGGGGGCGTTGGAGCGTCCCCTTCAAAAATTTATTTCTCAATGATGACCGTGCCGGCCTCAAGTGCAGAGATCCCGGCTCGAATGTGAGCGATCGCGCCGTCGGTCGGGAGGCTGACCTGCCCGCCGGTGCGCAGATCCTTCACGGAGCATTCGCCGCGGGCGATCTCATCCTCGCCGAGGAAGATCACATAGGGAATGCCCAGCTTGTCGGCATACTGCATTTTGGCCTTGAATTTCCTCTGCTCGGAATAGAGCTGCGTGCGGATGCCCGCCTGACGCAGCGCCGTCGCAAGGCGGACGGCAGCGGAAAGGTCGTCCGTCATCGGCAGCAGCAGGCAGTCGGCAGGGGCGGTCGGAAGCGCGTCGTTGAGCAGCCCCTGCTCGCCGAGCACGTAGAACAGGCGCGTCAGACCGATGGAGATGCCCACGCCGGGGAGCTTCCGGTCGGTGTAGTAGGTGGCAAGGTCGTCGTAGCGGCCGCCGGAGCAGACCGAGCCGATCTCACGGTGGTCGTCGAGGGTCGTTTCATAGACCGTGCCGGTGTAGTAGTCCAGGCCGCGCGCGATCGTCAGGTCAATGGCGAAGTTCTCCTCGGGCACGCCGAAGGCGCTCAGCTGCGCCGCAACGGCCGTCAGCTCGGAAAGGCCGGCGTCATAGACCTCGTTTTTGCCGCTCCACGCCTGCAGCGCGTCCAAAACCTCGGCGTTCGTGCCGCGGATGGCGATGAAGCGCAGGATCTCGTCGGCCTGCCCCTCCGAAACGCCACAGTCCTCGATCAGGATCACGCGCACCTTCTCCGCGCCGATCTTGTCGAGCTTGTCGACGGTTCGCATGATGTCGCCGGCCTGCCCGCTCAGACCCAGCAGGGCATAGAAGCCGTTGAGCAGCTTGCGGTTGTTGACGCGGATGGTGAAGCGCGACAGGCCGAAGCGGCGAAAGATCGTGTAGATGATGGACGGGATCTCGGCCTCGTTGAGGATGTCGAGCTTGCCGTCGCCGATGATGTCGATATCGGCCTGATAAAACTCGCGGAAGCGGCCGCGCTGGGCGCGCTCACCGCGATAGACCTTGCCGATCTGGTAGCGCCGGAAGGGGAAGGACAGCTCGTTTGCGTGCAGCGCGACGTATTTGGCCAGCGGAACGGTCAGGTCAAAGCGCAGGGCAAGATCACTGTCGCCCTTTTGAAAGCGGTAGATCTGCTTCTCCGTCTCGCCGCCGCCCTTGGCCAGAAGAATTTCAGAGGACTCCAGCAACGGGGTGTCGAGCGGCGTGAAGCCGTAAAGCGCATAGGTCTCGCGCAGGATCTGCATCATGCGCTCGAGCTGCATCTGCGGCGCGGGCAGCAGCTCCATGAAGCCGGATAGGGTTCTGGGTTTGATTGTTTCCATTTTACGAAATCATCCTTATTATTGATTGAATAGCAGCTCGTCAAGCGTGTACCAGCCGGGTCTGCGCGCGCAGAGCGCTTCGGCGGCGCGGAGCGCGCCGGAGGCGAAAATGCGGCGGCTGCTGGCGCGGTGCGTCAGCTCAAGCGCCTCGTCCTCGCCGAAGAAATAGACGGTGTGCGTCCCGGCGACCGTGCCGCCGCGCAGCGAGAACACGCCGATCTCCTCGGGCTTGCGCTTGCCGCACAGACCCTCGCGGCCGTGGACGACCGTAGCCTCGTCGTTCGGGTCCAGCTCGCGCAGCAGCAGCTTGGCCGTGCCGCTGGGGGCGTCGGCCTTTTGGTTGTGGTGCGTCTCCACCAGCTCCTTGTCCCAGTCGCGCAGGACGGGCGCGTAATCGCGGAGCATCCGGCGCAGCACGGCCACGCCGGTGGAGTAGTTTGCAGACCAGATGACCGGCTGCCCGCCGGAAAGCGCCCGAAGCATGGCAAGCTCGGCTTCGGAGAAGCCGGTCGTGCCGCTGACGAGCGGCGTTTTGGTGCGGCGCAGATAGGACAGAAGCCCCGGCAGGGCGTTCACGCCGGAAAAATCGATGCAGCAGTCCGCCGCCGGAGCGGTCTCATAGACCTCCGGACAGGTGATGTCGGCATGGCCGACGACCTTCCAGCCCTTTTCCAGCGCAAGCTCCTCAATGAGCTGACCCATGCGGCCGTAGCCGCTCAGAAAGATCCGCATCATGCATCCTCCCGAACCGTCAGCCCGACCTCGCGCATCCGCTGCGCAAGCACGGCGCGGTGTGCGTCGGTCATGGGGTACATCGGCATCCGGAACGCGCCGGCGTGCAGACCCATCAGGTTCATTGCTTCCTTGACGGGGATCGGATTGACCTCGATGAACAGCGCGTGGATCAGGTCGAGGCAGCGCAGCTGCTCGCGCAGCGCAGCCTCATGATCCCCGGCCAGCCAGTCGGCGACCATTTGATGCACCTCGCGGGGCATGATGTTCGCCCAGACGGAGATAACGCCCTTCGCGCCGACGGAGAGCAGGGGAACGGTGATGTCGTCGTTGCCGCAATACATGCAGAAATCGTCGCTGAGATAGCGCGCGATGCTCATGGCGTAGGCCATGTCGCCGCTGGCCTCCTTGATGCCCATCACGTTTGGATGGGTCGAAAGGCGACGCACGACCTCGGGCGAGATCTTGCACCCGGTGCGCCCGGGGACGTTGTAGAGAATGATCGGCGCGGAGGCGGCGTCCGCCGGCATCAGAAAATGGCGGTACATACCCTCCTCGTTGCTTTTGACGTAATACGGGCTGATGCAGAGCAGCGCGTCGGCGCCCATTTCGGAATACAGCACGCTTTTTTTCATCTGCATCTGGCTGGAGTTGGAGCCGCTGCCCGCGATCACAGGAACGCGTCCATGAGCTTGGTCGAGCACGGTACGCAGGGTTTCGGTATCCTCCTCCAGCGTGGTCGAGGCGGTCTCGCCGGTCGTCCCGAGGGTGAGGATCGCATCCGTGCCGTTCGCAATGTGCCAATCGACGAGCGCCCGCAGGCGGCCGTGGTCGACGGAGCCGTCCTCGTTGAACGGCGTCACAAGCGCAACGATCGAGCCGGAAATCTGTTTCATAAATAAAACCTCCTGTTAATGGCCGTGCCCTCTCTTATTTTCCCATAATAATCATACCACGCCCGGCCGAAAAATGCAAGCATGGCGGGGAAATCTGTCATGCTCTTGCTGCAGCTTGGAGATATTCCTCCAAAATTTCCGCAGCGTCGGCGCAGAGCTCGGCGCAGGGGCGCTTTTTATAATAGGTATCCGTCCGCGCCTCCGGCACGCCGCCGGGCGCCGTTTTGACCCCGGTCAGAAGCTCGCGGCAGATGATCGAGCCGTTTTGCTCGCGGAATTTCTGCGCAAGCTCCTGCAGCCTGCGGTATTGCTCGCTCTTCGCGGCGCGGTCGGAGACATCGTCGCTCCCGAAGAGCAGCCCGGCGGCAAGGAACATTCCGTTGACCGTGCCGCAGACCTCTCGCATTCGCGCCATGCCGCCGCCGAGGCCGGAGGCAAGCCGCAGCGCCGTTGCGCGGTCAAGCCCCGTTTCGTCGGAAAAGGCCAGCAGCACGGCTTGCGCGCAGTTGCAGCCATTCAGGAAATTCTGTTTTGCAAGCTCCGCCTTCGTCATGGCTCCGTCACCTCCGGGAAGCGCACGCCGTTGAATTTGAGCATATAGCGCACAGGGTAGAAGCCGCGCAAATAGTATTTTTCGAACCATTCATAGGTCGCGTCGGGCAGATGCATCAGCTCGGGCGCGTCGCAGCGGAACAGCTCAAAGGTCTTCCGGTCGCCGCAGAGCAGGGCGGCGATCAGCTCCTTCTGACCCTCGGCGGCGAGACGGTCAAGACAGGCGTCGAGGATCGTTGTGCAGATCAGCTCGTCGCGGCTTGCGCGCTGCGCCTTCCCGGCAAACCAATAGAGAAAATCGTGCAGCGTGAAGGCCTTGCGGGCGGTCACAAGGGCGAGCTTTTGGAACTCCTCGTCCGCGCCGCGCTTGCACACGTCGATCAGATAGACCAGCAGCCCCTCGTCAAGGAAGCAGCAGTCGAGCAGCACCTCATATGCGCTGCGTGGGCCGTCCGGCTCGTCGATCTGCGGCGGCGTCAGAGCGTCGTCGGCTTCCTCCGGCTCCGGCTGCTCCGGCGCGCTCTGACCGGTCAGCGTCTGCATCAGCTCCTCGGGGCAAAACGCGTCATAGAGCGCCTGCGGGATATCCGCGCCCTCCAGCGCGGCGCAGCGGCGCACAAATTCCGGCACGCCCATGGCCGCGATCTGTGTTTGCAGCTCGGCGGCGCGGCGCAGAGGCTCCGTCTCGGTCAGCTTGATGCCCTCGGGCGCGGCGAGCGCGCCCTCTCCGACGGCCTCACAGTAGCGCAGATAGTAATCGGCAAGTTTCATGACAAAATACCTCGAAATGATCGTGATAATTCGTATTATACACGCATTGACGCGCGATTGCAACCTTGACAATACCGGAAGAAATGATATAATAGATTTTGAACCGCCTCAGTGCGGATCTGCATGAAAAGGAGCCTATCCACGATGAAAATAAAAATCACCGCCGACAGCACCTGTGATCTTTCCCCCGAGCAGCTTCGGGAGAACGACATTCTGCTTTTGCCGCTTTTCGTGAACATGGGTGGCAAAAGCTACCACGACGGGATCGACATTCAACCTGCGGAGATTTTCGCACATGTTGCCGCCGGCGGCGAGCTTTGCAGCACAGCGGCGGTTCCGGTCGGCATCTATGAGGAGATGTTCCGCGAAATGCTCAAGGAGCACGACGCCGTGGTGCACATTTCTCTTGGCTCGGGCTTTTCCACCTGCTACCAAAACGCGTGCATTGCTGCGGCGGATTTCCCGCAGGTGCGCGTGGTCGACTCGCGCAACCTTTCCACGGGTCACGGCCATATCGTCATGGAGGCCTGCAAGCTTGCCAAGACCGCCGAGGATCTCGACGCCATGAAGGCCGAGCTGGACGAGCTGACCGGCCGCGTCGACACGAGCTTTCTGCTCGACCGTCTGGATTATATGGTCAAGGGCGGCCGCTGCTCGATGGTCACGGCGCTCGGCGCAAATCTTCTGCGTCTGAAGCCCTGCATCGAGGTGCGCGACAACAAGATGATCGTCGGCAAGAAATACCGCGGCAACTATGCCAAGTGCATGGCGCAGTATGTGAACGACCGGTTGGAAAAAACGGACGACCTGATCCCCGAGCGTATTTTCATCACGCATACGCCCCGCACGCCCGAAGTGCTCGACGCGGCGAAATCAGCCGTTGCCTCGAAGCACTATTTCTCCGAGGTCGTCGAGACCTATGCCGGCTGCACCATCTCCTGCCACTGCGGAGAGGGCTGCTTGGGCGTCTTGTTCATCCATAAGAAACACGATTGATGCCCGAACGTCGGGCGCCGGCTCTGCTTTATGCCGCAGCCGATGTCCGTAATTATTCTGCAGACGAAACAAAAACAAGTTTTTTTCAAAAAAGACTTGACGAACGCGCGTTTATCTGGTATTATATTCAAGCTGATTTCAACGATCTGCGCATGGAGAGGTGGCTGAGCTGGCCGAAGGCGCACGATTGGAAATCGTGTAGGCGTTAATAGCGTCTCAAGGGTTCGAATCCCTTCCTCTCCGCCACGAAATGCGGTAGTCCATGATACAATGGGCTACCGTTTTTTTATTTTTCTGTCGAAGAACTCCTTATATATATCAAGCAGTTTTCCGAGTATGGGGTGCAAAAGTCCTTAATGCTCGGATTATTCTATTTTACCGGAGGTGAGCTGCTGATTCTTGCTCTGCACCCCCTTATGGAAAAAATCATAAGGCAGACAGAGTTACTGTATGTCTTTCTCCTGTTTCAAAGCACTCCCATTTCAAAAGAGAAGCCCTGCTGCTAGGGAACCTCTGATTCAATTGCAAGAGCGGTCAGCGAGGGATTTTGTTCCAAATTGA
>URLT01000016.1 GCA_900548795.1 uncultured Eubacteriales bacterium | reverse complement strand
CGACCACGCCGTCGCGGTCGCTCACGTCCGTGACCGGCACGCCGCTCAGCGTGCCGAGGTCGCAGGGCTGACCGCCGCCGGTCGGATAGAAGACCGTCCGGTCGAGCACGACCTCCCACGCGGCATCCTTTCCGCCGGCCGGCCGGCATTCGAGCACCCGCGCCGTTCCCTCGGTCTGATATGGGTCTACATAGTATAATTTTTCGGTCATCGATATGCTCCTTTTTTCAAAAAGCAGGCGCGGATGTCGCCGGCCATATAGAGGCTTCCGAAGGCGACGAGCGCGCCGTCGGGCGGCGTCTGCTCCAGCGCGATGCGAACGCCGTCGGCGACGGAGCCGCCGACCGTGACCGGTCTGCCGAGCGGGCGCAGCGCGTCGGCGAGCCGCTCGGCGGGCAGCGCGCGGAAAAAATCGGGCGTAACGGTCACGAAGCGCGCGACCAGCGGCGCAATGAGGCGGATCATCTCGTTGTAATCCTTGTCGGCCATGACGCCGATCAGCGCCGTGACGGGTTTGCCGGGCAGATAGTCGCGCAGATTCTGCGCCAGCGCCTGCATACACTGCGGGTTGTGCCCGCCGTCGACGACGACGATCGGCTCCCGCTGCAATAGCTCGAAGCGCCCCGGCCAGACCGTCTCGCGCAGACCGCGCCGCACGGCCTCCTCGGGCAGCGTCCAGCCCTTCCGGCGCAGAACGTCTGTCGCCGTCAGCACAACGGCGGCATTTTTCTGCTGATGCCGCCCCAGAAGCGGCAGCTCGAGCGCCCTGCGCGCGCCGTAATCAAAGACCTGCCCGTCCAGCGCGGCGCGCACGGTGTGAAGGCTCGAAAAATCCGGCCGGTGCAGACGCGTGCCGGTCTCGGCGCAGCGCGCGCGGAGCACGGCGTCCGCCTCCTCGGGCAGGCCGTCGTAGACGACGCAGTCCCCGCCCTTGAGGATCCCGGCCTTGGCCTCGGCAATCCGCGCCAGTGTGCCGCCGAGGATCGCCGTGTGGTCATAGCCCAGATTGCAGATCACGGCCAGCTCGGGGCAGTCGATCACGTTGGTGGAATCCAGCTCGCCGCCGAGGCCGACCTCGAGCACGACGAGGTCGCAGGCCTCCTGCGCAAACCAGAGCATCGCCAGCGCCGTGACCATCTCGAACTCCGTCGGATGCTCCTGCATTGCCTCGGCCTGCTCCCGCACGCGCGCGGTCAGCGCCGCGAGCGCGTCGTCGGGGATGGGCGTCCCGTCGATCTGCATCCGCTCATGGAAGCGCATCAGAAACGGCGAGGTATACAGCCCCGTGCGCAGGCCGGAGGCGCGCAGGATCGAGGCGAGCATCGCAGACGTCGAGCCCTTGCCGTTCGTCCCGGCAATGTGGACAAAGCGCAGCCGGCTCTGCGGCTGCCCCAGACGGCGCAGCAGCTCGCGCGTGCGCGAAAGCCCCGGCTTGGAGCCGCGCCAGCTCACGCTGTGAAGATAGGCAAGCGCCTGTTGGACCGTCATGGCGCGCTCACCTCCCCGAGGCCGGCGCGCCGGAGCGCCTTGACCAGCGGCAGCACCGGCAGAGCCGTCAGCAGGCTGAGCGCCGCGCCGATCAGCAGGCGCTGGAAAAACACGCCGAAGATCAGGTGATATTCATAATAATGGAACAGCTTCGCGTCGACATAGAACGCGGCGGTGTTTGCGCACGAGACGAGCACGCCGCAGGCCACGCTGGCCGCGAGAAAGAGCGCAATGCGTCGCTTGCGGAGCAGCGGCGCGGCCAGCAGGCCGACCGTCAGCCCGCGCAGGGCGGGCGGCAGGATCCAAAGCGCCGTGGTCGGCGTGAGGCCGAAGGTCAAAAGCTGCTCCAGAAACGCGCCGAGCAGCCCGACGAGCGCGGCGTCGACCGGCCCATAGAGCGCCGCGCAGAGCACGGTCGGCAGCGCCGCGACCGTCAGCTTGAAGCCGCCGACGCGCACGGACGCGAGGGACAGCACGGTGAACAATGCGACAAAAACGGCGTCGAGCACGAGCCGCTTGGTGGAAAATCGGTTCTTTTTCTGCATAAAAAAATCCTCCCTTGCATCGGAAGGAGGCTGATAGAGCGGACGCGCCGGTCGGCACGTCGAGCCGGCTCGCCCTGCAGGCGGGTCGGTCTCCGGGCGGCTGCGAGACAGCGAAGCACGGCGTGCGTGCCTTCCGGCGGCAACCTCCCATCCGCCGGCGCGCGGGGGCTGCCCCCGTGCGCGTCCCTACTCCCGGATTCTTTCTGTGCGCCCCGCAAGGCGGGGCGTTTTATGCTTTTATTTGTGCGGCCGCAGCGCGGCGATCGCCTGCGGCAAAGCCTGCAAAAACGCGTCGATCTCGTCTCCGGTCGTCTCGCCGCTGAGCGAGACGCGGATCGAGCCGTCGATCAGCACCGGGTCGACGCCCATGGCCTCGAGCACATGGCTGCGGCGCCCCTTGCTGCACGCGCTGCCCGCCGAGACGCAGATGTCGCGATCCTGAAGGGCGTTGATGAGCCCCTGCGAGCGCAGACCCGCCACGGCGAGATTGACCACGTGCGGCGCGTCCTGCGCGCCGAGCAGGGTGACCCCCGGCATGGCGCGCAGCGCCTCCTGCAGGCGCGTTTTCAGCGCGTTCTGCCGCGCGATCGTCTGCATCCGGGTCGGAAGCTGCGCCGCGCAGGCCGCGGCCAGTCCGGCGATGCCGGGCAGGTTCTCCGTGCCGCTGCGCAGACCGCGCTCCTGACCGCCGCCGAGGAGCAGCGCAGGCAGGGATTTTTTGATGTAAAGCGCGCCGACGCCCTTGCTGGCGTGGATCTTGTGCCCGGAGATCGAGATCAGATCCGCGCCCAGCGTCCGCGCCGCGAAGGGCAGCTTGAAGAAGCCCTGCACGGCGTCGGTGTGAAACAGCGCGTCGGGGCAGACGCGATGCGTCAGCGCGGCCATTTTTTCGATCGGCATGACCGCGCCGGACTCGTTGTTGACCATCATAATGCTCACGAGGATCGTGTCCGGCCGGAGCGCCTGCTGAAGCTGCTCGACGCTCACGCGCCCGAGGGCGTCCGGCTGCAAATAGGTGATCTCAAAGCCGCGCTCGGCAAGCTTCTGCAGCGGATGCAGCACGGCGTGGTGCTCGACGGCGGTCGTGATGATGTGTTTGCCGCGCTTGCCGAGGCGCTCGGCCGCGCCGAGCAGCGCCCAGTTGTCCGACTCCGTCCCGCCGGAGGTGAACGCCACCCGGTCGGGGCTTTCCGCGCCGAGGGCGGCTGCCACATCGGCACGGCAGCGGCGCAGGAGCCGCGCCGCCTCGACGCCCTGACGGTAGAGCGCGCTGGGGTTCGCCCAGTGCTCCGTCAGCGCGTCGGAAATGGCCGCCACGGCTGCGGCACAGGGTCGCGTGGTGGCGGCATTATCCAGATAGATCATTCCGTTTCTTTCTTTCCGTCCTGCTCCGCCCAGTCCTCGGCCTTTTTTGCGCCGGTTTTTGCGGTGTGGAGCACGGTTTTTCCGAGCTGCTCCAGCGCGTCGCCCATCCGGCGGCCGGTTTCCGGCCAGCTTCCGTCGTTCGTGACGTTTGGCTGCGGGATGCCCTCGCGCGGGTCGCGATCCTCCGCCCAGTTCTGCGCCATGTCCGCGCCGACCTTCGCCGTGCGGACGAGGCTCTTGCCCAGCCCGGTGAACGCGTCGCCCAGCTCCTGCCCGGTCTTCTTCCATTCGTCCTTGAGTGCCATGTTGCTACCTCCCGTTTTCAGGAAGCTCTGATCCGGCGCGGGTCTTTTCCCCGGGCGAGGGCTTTGCGCCGATCCTTGATCGGCAAGCTCCGCCGCTCGGCCGCGCTTCAGAGGTTCCCTATAAGACCCCGGCGCGCCGGAGTCTTGAGGCGGCGCCGCGCAATTGCGCCAAATTGTCTTGCCGAATCGTGCGGCGGTGCCTTTATGATAGGATGTGCAGAGCGGGAAAAATTATTTCTTTTTGCTGAGCGCTTCGCGGATCTTTTCGCAGAGCACCTCGGCCGTCAGACCGTAGTGCTCCAGAACCGCCCCTGCGGTGCCGCTGCGGCCGAATTCGTCGTTCACGCCGTGGCGCACGACGGGCGTCGGGCAGTTCTCGGCGAGGAACTCGGCGACCGCGCCGCCCAGACCGCCGATGACGCTGTGCTCCTCGGAGGTGACGATGCAGCCGGTCTCCTGCGCCGCGCGCAGAACCAGCTCGGTGTCGAGCGGCTTGATCGTGTGCATATCAATGACGCGGACGGACACGCCCTCGGCGGCCATCGTCTCACGCGCCTTGAGCGCAAGCTGCACCATCATGCCGGTGGCGATGACGGCGACGTCCTTGCCGTCTGCAAGGGTGGCGCCCTTATCCAGCTCGAAGCGGTAGCCCTCGATCTCGTCGGTGACGGTCTCGACGGCGGCGCGGCCAAGGCGCAGATAGGCCGGGCCTTCATAGTCCAGCAGCGCCTTAACGGCGAGCTTCATCTCGTTGCCGTCGCAGGGGCAGAGCACCTTCATGCCGGGGATGACGCGCATGAGCGCCAGATCCTCGACGCTCTGATGCGTCGCGCCGTCCTCGCCGACGGACAGGCCGCCGTGCGAGCCGACGATCTTGACGTTCAGGCGGGGATAGGCGACGGAATTGCGCACCTGCTCCCATGCTCTGCCGGTGGCAAAGATGGCGAAGGTGTCGGTGAAGGGCTTGAAGCCGCAGGTGGACAGGCCGGCGGCGACGCCGGTCATGTTGCACTCGGCGATGCCCATGTCAAAGAAGCGCTCGGGATATTTGGCCGCAAAGCCCTTGGTCATGGTTGCGTTGGCGAGGTCGGCGTCGAGCACGACCAGCTCGGGATACTGCTCCGCCAGCTCGACCAGCGCTTCGCCGTAGGCGGCGCGGGTGGAAATCTTTCCTGCCATATTACTTGCCCTCCAGTTCTGCTAATTTTGCTTCGACTTCGGCCTTGGCCTGCTCATACTGCTCGTCGTTCGGCGCCTTGCCGTGCCAGCCGGCGTTATTCTCCATGAAGGAGACGCCCTTGCCCTTGACGGTCTTGAGCAGGAGCGCGGTCGGCTTGCCCTTGACGGTCTCGGCCTCGGCAAAGGCCTTGACGAGCGCGTCGTAATCGTGGCCGTCGACGTGGATGACGTTCCAGTTGAAGGCCTCAAACTTCTTGTCCAGCGGCTCGGACGGCATGACGTCGGCGGTCGCGCCGTCGATCTGCAGGCCGTTCACGTCGACCATGATGCACAGATTGTCGAGGTGATATTTCGCGGCGGACATGGCCGCCTCCCAGATCTGTCCCTCGGCGATCTCGCCGTCGCCGCAGGCGGCGTAGACGCGATAGGATTTCTTGCTGAGCTTGCCGGCCAGCGCCATGCCGACGGCGGCGGAAAGCCCCTGCCCCAGAGAGCCGGTGGACATATCCACGCCGCGGACGTGCCGCATATCGGGGTGGCCGGAGTAGTGCCCCTTGATGGAGCGGAAGAGCTTGATATCCTCAACCGGGAAGAAGCCGCGCAGAGCCAGCACGGAATAGAGCGCGGGAGTGGTGTGACCCTTCGAGAGCACGAAGCGGTCGCGGTCGGGAGCCTGCGGATGCGCGGGATCGACGTTCATGACGTTGAAATAGAGGGTGGTCAGCGCGTCGACGATCGACAGGCTGCCGCCGATGTGGCCGGATGCGGCCGTATGCACCGCGTCGAGCGCCAGCAGACGCGCGCGGTTTGCCATGATGGCGAGCTGCTTACCTTGAAGTTTTTCCATGAAAATGATTCCTTTCCAAGTTTTTGGGGATCGGAGATCCCTATGATATGGGACAGGCGCGGCTCAATCGCCGTCCCCCTTGCGCAAAAGCTGTTCGCGGACGTAGTATTCGGCGATGCGCAGCCCGTCGTAGACCGTTCGGTCGTCAGGCCGGAGCGCGAGCGTCCATTCGCCGTTTATCAAAAACCGCTCCTGCCGGTGGATGACCGGAATGCGGCTGCACGCCTCGCGCTGGAGCTGCGTCCACGCAGGCCCCTGCCAGCCGCAGCAGTCGAACACCTCGGCCATCAGGAAGTTTGGCGAGATCGTCCTGCCCTGCCCGGCGAAGGGCTTGCCCAAAACGCGCTTGGCGGCGTCGTTCGCCCAGATCAGATAGGGCGTGGAATAGAGATTGCGGCAGCCCTCGTCGCTGTTCTCGTTCACGTTCACGCCCAGCTCGGCATAGTAGCAGTTGCCCGTGCCGAGGGTCGGCTTGTGGTCGCCGAAGAAGACCAGCACGACCGGCGCGTCGTCGCTGCGGAAGGCGTCGACAAAGGCGCCGATCTGCCGATCGGTGTCGGCGACGGTGCTGAGGTAGTTGTTGATCATGCAGTATGCGCCGTCGGACAGGCCGTCGTGCGGCAGATACTGCGCGCCCTCGAGCGCCGTGTCGCTATAGGGGCTGTGCCCCTGATAGGTCACGCTGAAGGAGAAATAGGGCTGCGACGGGTCGCGCGCGAGATAATCGGCGCGGAGGTCTGCGAAGAAGGTCGCGTCGTCGGGATGCCCCCGGTAGCCGTTTTGGCCGGTGAGCAGCGCCTCGTAGTGGTTCTCCATGAAATCGTAGCGCGAAAAGCCGAGGTTCTCGTTTACGCGCTTGCGGTCATAGAACCATTCGTAGCCCGGATGCCCGCCCTGCGTGGAGTAGCCCTGCGCCGCAAAATACCGGGCGTAAGACCACGTGTCGCGGCGGTAGCGCGTGTGCGGATAGGCAAAGCCCGTCACGAAGGAGCGCTCGGCGTTGATCGTGCCGCCGCCGTTCG
Source organism: uncultured Eubacteriales bacterium (assembly GCA_900548795.1). Lineage (GTDB taxonomy): Bacteria > Bacillota > Clostridia > Oscillospirales > Oscillospiraceae > JAZOXB01. The sequence continues at coordinate 17,459 of URLT01000016.1, read as the reverse complement.
TGTCGGAGATCAGCGTGCCGCAGTAGCTCTCGGCCTGCAGAGCGTGCAGCGAGGCATAGGGATCGCGCGCAAGCGTCACGCCGCCCAGCGCGGAGAGGTCGGAGAAGCTCTCGAGCATCGTCGCGATCACGTTCACGCGCTCGCCGGCGGGGATGTCGGCGTCCTCATAGCGCGCCAGCAGCGCCTGCGCCGCCGCGTCGCTGTAGCCCTCGGGCTTCATCGGCAGGGTCTGCCTGACCGAGTGCAGAAACGACCAGAGCAGCCCGCGCGAGGCGCTTTGCTCCGACTCGCGCTCGCAGTTGAACACGCCGTCGGCGCTCTGCGCGTCATAAAGCGCCTTGTCGCCGTACCACAGCCGCCACGACAGCAGCCCCAGCGCCACGCAGGCCAGCACGCCAAGCGCGCGCACCCAGAAGCGCTTCTTGGGGATGCGGGCGCGCGCATAGCGCATGAGCGCGAGCGCCCCGACGAGCACCAGCCCGAAGGAGACGAAGAACAGCGCCGGAAAATGCAGCTCATAGTCGCCCATGGTGCCCGCACCCTCGCCGATGAGCAGCAGATCCTCGGCGATCAGCGGGTCGCCGCGAATGGCGATCTTGAAATAGTTGATGAAGGACACGAGCACCAGCAGCGCCGAGGGCAGCAGGAAGGCCAGCCACGCGCGGTTGGTCAAAAACCAGAACAGCGCGACGAGCAGCACGACCGGCAGCAGATTCAGCAGAAAGACCGCCGGGTGTCGAAAATAAGAGAAGAAGCGTGCGCCGGAAAAATCCAGCGTGCCGATGTACAGGCAGAGCAGGTGCGTGCCGAGCGCGGCGCCGGGCAGCAGCCCGAGCGTCAGCGCGCGGCTCGCGCGCGCGGACAGCTCCGGCGGCCTGAGCAGAGAGCGCCTTTGCCGCCGCACCGTGCCGGTTCCGGATCGTTTCATGGCCGCCTCACGCCCCCCTTCGCCGATCGGGCGGATTAAAACGCGAGCTTTTCGGCGAGGTAGGCCTTCAGCTCCGCGATCGGGATGCGAACCTGCTCCATGGTGTCGCGGTCGCGCACGGTGACGGCGTGGTCGGCCGGGGTGGTCTCGTCGCCGACGGTGGCAAAGTCGACCGTGATGCAGTAGGGCGTGCCGATCTCGTCCTCGCGGCGGTAGCGCTTGCCGATGGAGCCGGCGTCGTCGAAGTCGACCATGAAGTCCTTGCGCAGGTCGTTGTAGATCTCGGCGGCGGCGGGGCTGAGCTTCTTGCTCAGCGGCAGCACGGCGGCCTTGAAGGGCGCGAGCGCCGGATGCAGATGCAGCACGGTGCGCACGTCGTCCTTGCCGTTCTTGTCCTGCCCGACGACCTCCTCGTCATAGGCGTCTGCGAGGAAGGCGAGGAAGCTGCGCTCGACGCCGAGCGACGGCTCGATGACATAGGGGATATAGCGGGTGTTCTTTTCCTGGTCGAAATAGGTCAGATCCTTGCCCGAGGTGTTCTGGTGCTGCGTCAGGTCGTAATCCGTGCGGTCGGCCACGCCCCAAAGCTCGCCCCAGCCGAACGGGAAGAGGAACTCGAAGTCGGTCGTCGCCTTGGAATAGAAGCACAGCTCCTCCGGGTCATGGTCGCGCAGACGGAGGTTCTCCTCCTTCATGCCGAGGCTCAGCAGCCACTGCTTGCAGAAGCCGCGCCAATAGGCGAACCACTCAAGGTCGCTGCCCGGCTCGCAGAAGAACTCCAGCTCCATCTGCTCAAACTCGCGCACGCGGAAGATGAAGTTGCCCGGCGTGATCTCGTTGCGGAAGGATTTGCCGATCTGGCCGATGCCGAAGGGCAGCTTTTTGCGCGTGGTGCGCTGGACGTTGCAGAAATTGACGAAAATGCCCTGCGCCGTCTCCGGGCGCAGATAGACCGTGTTCTTGGCGTCCTCGGTGACGCCCTGGAAGGTCTTGAACATGAGGTTGAACTGACGGATGTCGGTGAAGTTATGCTTGCCGCAGGTGGGGCAGGGGATCTGATGCTGCTCGATGAAGTCCTTCATCTCGGCCTGCGAGAAGGCGTCGATGGGCTTCGGCAGCTCAAGACCCTGCTCGGCGCAGAAGTCCTCGATGAGCTTGTCGGCGCGGAAGCGCTCCTTGCACTCGCGGCAGTCCATCAGCGGGTCGGAGAAGCCGCCCAGATGGCCGGAGGCCACCCACGTCTGCGGGTTCATCAGGATCGCGGAATCCAGACCGACGTTATAGGGGTTCTCCTGCACGAATTTCTTCCACCAAGCGCGCTTGATGTTGTTTTTCAGCTCGACGCCGAGCGGGCCGTAGTCCCACGTGTTGGCAAGGCCGCCGTAGATCTCGGAGCCGGCGAAGACATAGCCGCGATTTTTGCACAGCGCGACCAGCTTGTCCATGGTTTTTTCGGTATTTTTGAGCATGGTATGCCTCCAAAATGTTCAAATTCTAACAATTTATTATACCCGGATTCGCCCGCCGTGTCAATAGCCCGCGCCGCCGAAAAACCGTTTCGCCGGGGCTTTCTGCCGTCCGCGCAAAAACGTATAAAAATACAGAAAAAACGTATTTTCCGGTTGAAAAGCGTCGTGCCGTGTGCTATACTATCATTTCACGAGTTACGATAACAGAGGAGGCGCGCGGTTTTCCGCCATGAAAACGGATCAAATCTCACTGACCGAGGGGTCGATCTGGAAAAATCTGACCCTTTTTGCCATCCCCATCCTGCTGGGGCAGATCTTTCAGCAGCTTTATAACACCGCCGACGCATGGATCGTCGGCCACTACTGCAACGACGCGCAATATGCCGCCGTCACGTCCACCGGGAGCCTCGTGTTCTTGCTGGTGGGCTTCTTTTCGGGCATCGCCGTCGGCGCGGGCGTCGTGATCGCGCGTTACTTCGGCGCGCGGGATCAAAAAAACCTGCACGACGCCATCCACACCACCGTGGCCTTCGGCCTGCTCGCCGGCGTGCTGCTGACGGTCGTCGGCGTGGCCTTCACCCCGGCGCTGCTGCGCCTCATGCAGACCGACGAGAGCTATTTCCGCTATTCCGTCGAATATTTCCGCTTTTATTTTCTCGGCTCGCTCGCGATCGTCATGTATAACCTCGGCATGGGCATCCTGCGCGCCGTCGGCGACAGCAAGTCCCCGCTGTATTACCTGATCTTCTCCTCGCTGGTCAACGTCGCGCTCGACTTTCTCTTTGTCGGCGCGTTCCGCTGGGGCGTCTGGTCGGCCGCGCTGGCCACGACCATCTCGCAGTTCGTCAGCACGGTCCTGTGCATCCTGCGGCTCATGCGCGGCGGCGAGGGCTACAAGCTCCGCCTGCGCGAGGTGCGCCTGCAGCCGGCCATGCTCCGGGAGATCATCCGCTACGGCCTGCCCTCCGGCGTGCAGAACTCGATCATCGCCTTTGCCAACGTGGTCGTGCAGTCGAACATCAACGTCTTCGGGCAGGACACCGTCGCCGGCTGCGGCACCTATTCCAAGCTCGAGGGCTTCGCCTTCCTGCCTATCACCTGCTACACCATGGCGCTGACGACCTTCGTCAGTCAGAACCTCGGCGCCGGGAAATACGACCGCGCGAAAAAGGGCTCCGTGTTCGGCATCGTGAGCTGCGTGGTCATGGCCGAGGTCATCGGCGTGCTGATGCTCCTGCTGGCGCGGCCGCTGCTGTCCTTCTTCACAAATAATCAGGCCGCCATTGCCGTCGGCGAGCGGCAGATCCAAGTCGAGGCGCTGTTTTTCTGTATGCTCTCGTTTTCGCACTGCATCGCCGCCATCATGCGCGGCGCGGGACGGCCGATGGTGCCGATGTTCGTCATGCTCGGCGCGTGGTGCGTGCTGCGCGTGACCTATATCAGCGTCGTCGTGCCGCTCGTCGGCGAGAGCTGGGTCATCTTCTCGGCCTACCCCCTGACGTGGACGGTCAGCAGCATCGTCTTCCTGCTGTTCTATCTCAAGAGCGACTGGATCCACGGCTTCGACCGGCAGAAGCACAAGGGAACCTCTGATTAAATCGCAAGAGCGGTCAGCGAGGGATTTTGTTCAGAGGTTCCATAAAAAGCGAGGCGCTCCCGACCGGGAGCGCCTCGCTTTGCTATGATGCGGCTTCGGTATAACGGATATACGGCTCACGGACGGGCGGGCGGATGCTCGAGAAGATAGGTGAAATACCGGAGCTTCGCCTCGGCGAGCTGCCATGCGTGATATTTTGTGCCGGGTATCGTGTTGGCCTCGAGCAGATACGGCCGCTGCGTCGCCCGGTCGACGCCGATGTCGAGGCCGAGGCAGCTGACCGTCGTGCGCAGAAATTGCTGCAGCGTCTCCGGGATGGTGACGCAGTATTCCTCGAGCGCGGCGAGGAGCGACTCCGAGCGCTCCGGGGCGATGAGCCGCAAGGTCTCCCCGGCGTCGGCAACATAGCCGCCGTGCGAGAGGTTCGAGACCGTGCCGTCCGCGCCGACGCGGGCGTAGATCGCGACCTTTTCCCAGCCCCCGTCCGCGCCCCGGCAGACGAGGAGACGGAAGTCGACCGCGTGCGCGTCGTCCAGCCGAAAATCCAGCCGGGGCTGGAGAATCGGGCATCCGAGGCGCTCCTTCTCCAGCGCAGCGCAGTATGTGTCCCAGTCGTCCTGCGAAAAATCCTCGGCCGAGCCGTTGCAGGAGAGAGCCGGCGGCGCTCCGCAAAGGTCGAGCCTGCAAACGTGCCGCCCCTTGCGTCCGCCGGAGGGCTTCAGGATCGCACGCTTCAAAAGCGCGGCATATTTCCGCAGCTCGGCATAGCCGTTGAGCAGATAGGTCGGAATGGCCAGCTCATAGAGCGGCGTTTGCAGCAGCGCCAGCGAGACGGCAGTCTTTCCAAGGCCGTTGTACTCGGTGAAGACCGTTTCCTCGGACAGGCGCGCCAGCTTCTCGGCAAGGCTCGGCGGAAAGCTCCGCGCAGAGGACAGCGGGTTGAACCGCGCCTCGCAGAGCGGCGGAAGCTCAGCGGTCGTTCGGGCAAGGCTTCGCCCGTTCCAATACAACGCGTCCGCCTGCATCGGGGTCGTCTCCGTGTTCAGCTCAGAGAGCGCAAACGCGCAGACGCGCAGGTCGTAGGCGCGCGACAGAGTCAGCAGCGCGGTCGTGAAGGGGTCGAGCGTCCGGGAGACGCGAACGACGCCGACGTCAAATTGCATAGGTAACACCTCCGCATTTCAGGCGCGCAAAGCACGCGGCATTCCCGATGAAGCCGTTCATCAAGCATCCGTATCACATTGCTCGAAGCGGCTCCCGGCGAAGCCCGCCGGGAATTTGAAAAAGCCCGCCGTAATTCGGTCAAAATTACGACGGACTTTTGGCGGAGTGAGAGAGATTTGAACTCTCGCGCGCTGTTACACGCCTACTCCCTTAGCAGGGGAGCCCCTTCGGCCTCTTGGGTATCACTCCGAATCAAAGCAGCGATATGCGGTTTGGGAGAAGCTGGCGGAGAGAGTGGGATTCGAACCCACGGCCCATTGCTGGGTCACTGGTTTTCAAGACCAGCTCCTTAAACCGCTCGGACATCTCTCCGAATTTCAGAAGCCCCGCCTCGCAGCCGCCGCGAAGCTTCATTAGCGAAACTATTCTAACATGGCGAGCCGCGTTTGTCAACCTTTTCCGCGCATTTTCTTTGTGCGGGGAAAAATCCCGACGCGCAGCAGCAGCGTCGCGGCCAGAAGCACCGGCCACAGGCCGACGTGCAGCAGGCAGGTCAGGGCGGCCGCGCCGCCGACGCAGAGGCCGAGCGCGGCAGCCGAGACGGCCTGCGCGGCAAGACGCGCGGGGCGCTCGGGCAGGAGCAGCAGCAGGCCGGCGCGCAGGATGCGTCCGCCGTCGAGCGGAAAAACGGGCAGCAGATTCCAAAGCAGCAGAAGCAGATCGACCAGCACCAGCCGGCCGTCGATGCGCGGGGCGGCGGCCAGCAGCAGCGCGCTTGCCGCGGGGCCTCCGGCGGCGGCCAGAAGCTCCCGGCCGTAGGACAGCGGCGCCGTGCGCAGAATCGCCCCGCCCGCGCGCAGCTCCAGCGCATAGACGGGCGTGCCGAGCGCCAGCAGCACGAGCAGGTGCCCCAGCTCGTGCACCGCGACGGCCGCAAAAAACGGCAGGAACGTCCCGGCCGGGTCGAGATAATAGTAGGCGCAGACAAAGCACAGAAAGCCCAGCCCGACGCGCAGCTCAAGCTCCGGCGCGGAGGTCTTCACAGAACACCTCGACGGCCTCGCGCACCGGCGCGCCGTCCTCGACCGCGCGCACGAGCTGCGAGGCAGCCTGCACGAAGGGACTTTCCGGAAGCCCGGTGACCCACGACGAGACGGTCGCGCGCACGGCGGGATAGCCGTATTTGAGCGTGGCCAGCACGGCCAGCAGCACCAGCGCAGTCAGCGCGCGCCTGAAAAATCGAAACATACGATGCCCTCCCTGTCAGAAGCTCCCCCGAAAAACGACGGTTTTCCGACATCTCGGGCGCTTTCTGCTCTGTATTTTATGCCGGACGGGGGTGGCCGATTCCGCTTTGCTCAAAAAAATTGGAAATTTTTCTTGACAAACCGGCGCAAGTGTATTAGTATACTAGTACAATGACACACGCAGGAGGTGAAACGATTGCCGTGGGAATTGGTTAGCGACCGGCCGATCTGGCTGCAGATCACCGATCGGCTGACGCGCCGCATCGTCTCCGGGCAGTACCCGGCGGGCTCGCGCGTGCCGTCGGTGCGGGATCTGGCGGCGGAGGCCGGGGTGAATCCGAACACGATGCAGCGCGCCCTGTCCGAGCTGGAGGCACGCGGCCTGCTGGCCGCGCAGCGCAACACCGGCCGCTTCGTCACGCAGGACGCGGCGCTCCTTGCGCACACGCGGCGCGAGCTTGCCGCGCAGGAGCTTTCGGCCTTCCGGAGCCGAATGCGGCATCTGGGCTATCAGGAGCAAGAAATTCTGGATTTGATTTCCGAAAAGGGGGAACACGCATGACTACCACCATTGCCTGCGAGGGGCTTTGCAAGAGCTACGCGAACACGACCGCGCTCTGCGGCGTGAATCTGCAGCTCCCGGCCGGGCGCATCGTCGGCCTGCTGGGGCCGAACGGCGCGGGCAAGACGACGCTGCTCAAGATCCTCTCCGGGCTGCTTTGCCCGACGCTGGGGCGCGCGACGATCTGCGGCGAGCCGATCGGCGTGGCGAGCAAGGCGCGCGTCAGCTATCTGCCGGACCGGATGTACTACGCCAGCTGGATGCGCACGTCGGATCTGATGGATCTATTTTCCGACTTTTACGCCGATTTTCGCCGCGAGCGCGCCGAATCGATGTGCGCTGCGCTCGGCATCAGCGGCGACATGAAGATCAAGGCCATGAGCAAGGGCACCAAGGAGAAGCTTCAGCTCATCCTCGTTATGTGCCGCGCGGCCGACGTCTACCTGCTCGACGAGCCGATCGCGGGCGTGGATCCGGCGGCGCGCGAGTTCATCCTGCGCACGATCCTGACGAACTATTCGCCGCAGAGCACCGTTCTGATCTCGACGCATCTGATCGCCGACGTCGAGCCCGTGCTCGACGAGGCCGTGTTTCTGAGCAACGGCAGCGTCGTGCTCTATGACGCCGTCGACAACATCCGCGCGCGCGAGGGCAAGTCGCTCGACGCCGTGTTCCGCGACTGCTTCCGAACCGTTCCGCTGGGAGGTGCATGGCCGTGCTGAAAAAGCTGTTAAAATACGATTTTCGCTCGAATTTGAAGATTTTCCTGTTCATTTGGCCGGGGATCATCCTGCTTGCGCTCTCGTCCGTGATCTTCCGGCTGCTGCCCTCCGGAAATCACGTTACCCAAGGGCTGGAGGTCTCCATGACCGTCGCCTACTGCCTCGGGCTGGTCGGCGCATGCATTCTCGCGCTCGTGGTCAGCATCCTGCGGTTTTACAAGGGGCTGCTGCGCGACGAGGGCTACCTGATGTTCACCCTTCCGGTCACGACCGGCAGGCTGATCCTCTCGAAATTCATCGTCGCGCTCGTCACCGTGCCCGTGACCTGCCTGCTGAGCATCGGCGGCATGTGGCTGGTGTTCTTCAATCTGGAGCGCACGAGCATGCTCAGCTATCTGATCCTGCAGCTTCGCTCCATGTCCGGGGAGGACTGGCTGACCCTCGCGCTCAGCGTGCTCGTCGTTTTTGCCGGTCTTGCCTCGAAGCTCGCGCAGGTCTATTTCTCCTGCTCCATCGGGCATCTTGCCAAGAAGCACCGCGTGCTGCTGTCCGTCGTGTGCTACTACGGCATCAGCGTCGCGCTCGAGACCGTCTCCGTGATGTTTTTCTCGACGCTCAACAGCGTGACGGAGCTGGTGATCTTCCGCATGTCGATGCTGCAGCTTCTGCTTGTGATGGTGCTCATTCTCTCGGCTCTGGCCGCGGTCTACCTCGTGCTCACCCGCACGGTGCTGAACCGCCGGCTGAATCTGGAATGAATCTGGAATGACCCGCAGACGCGCAACGGCTCCCCCGGCCGGGGGAGCCGTTTTTTGTGCTCAGGGCAGCACCGCACAATTCGGCGAAGCGCGCCGACGCAGTTGCGCGGCGTTGCCTAAGGAACCTCTGAAAAAAACTGACGAAAGCACGCAGGGTGCTTTCGTCAGTGACCGTTATGGTAGCTTGAAGCGCTTTTTATAGCGCCAACGGCGCGTCATACTGATTCTTGATTAAAATATTGAATCAAGAATCGGTATCAGAGGATCTGAGCGCCGAATCGGATCACTTGCCGGCGTTCATCTGCGCGGCGACCTCGGCTGCGAAGTCCTCGTGCTTCTTCTCGATGCCCTCGCCCTTCTCGAAGCGAACGGCGTCGACGAACTTCACGGAGCCGCCCAGTGCCTTGGCCGCGCTGTTCATATACTGCTCGACGCTCATCGAGCCGTCCTTGACGAACGGCTGCTGGAGCAGGCAGTTCTCTTCATAGAACTTGTTGATCTTGCCGGCCGCGATCTTTTCCTTGACCTGAGCGGGCTTGCCGGCCATCTTCGGATCGTTGTCCATCTGGGCGACGAGCACCTTCTTCTCTTCCTCGAGCACGTCGTCGGAGACGTCGCTCTTGTCCCAGAAGCGGGGGTTCAGAGCGGCGATCTGCATGGCGACGTCCTTGCCGATCTGGGTGGCGTCGATGCCGCCCTCGACGATCAGGTTGACCAGAACGCCGATCTTGCCGCCCGCATGGACGTAAGCGACGCTGGTGTTCTCGCCGAAGCGATGGAAGCGGCGGATCTGGAGGTTCTCACCGATGACCATGACCTTCTCGGGAATGGTCTCGGCGACGGTCAGCTCGGAGCCGTGGAACTTGCAGGCCTTGAGCGCCTCGACGTCGGCCGGGTCGTTCTCGGCAACGGTCTTGGCAATATCCTTGACGAAATCGACAAAGACGGGCGCCTTGGAGGCAAAGTCGGTCTCTGCGTTGACCTCGACGGCAACGCCGACGCCGTTCTCGACGGTGGCATAGGCCATGCCCTCGGCGGCGATGCGGCCGGCCTTCTTGGCGGCCTTGGCAAGACCCTTCTCGCGGAGCCATTCGACGGCCTTGTCCATGTCGCCGTCGGTCTCAACGAGGGCCTTCTTGCAGTCCATCATGCCGACATTGGTCATTTCGCGCAGGGTTTTTACATCAGCAGCAGTGAATGCCATAGTTTGTTTCCTCCTGTGTATTATTCGGCAGCCTTCTCGGCCTCGGCAGCGGGAGCCTCGTTGTTGGCCTCGCCCTGACGGCCTTCCTGAACGGCGTTGGCCATGGTGGCAACGATCAGGCGAATGGCGCGGATGGCGTCGTCGTTGCCGGGGATGACGTAGTCGACCTCATCGGGGTCGCAGTTGGTGTCGACGATGGCGACGACCGGGATATGCAGCTTGCGGGCCTCGGCGATGGCGTTGCGCTCCTTGCGGGGGTCAACGATGAACAGCGCGCCGGGCAGCTTCTTCATGGACTTCACGCCGCCGAGATATTTCTCGAGCTTGGCGATCTCGCCCTCGAGCTTGATGACTTCCTTCTTCGGAAGCATCGCGAAGGTGCCGTCCTCCTGCATCTTGCGAAGCTGGGCAAGACGGTCGATACGGGTGCGCATGGTCTTGAAGTTGGTCATCATGCCGCCGAGCCAACGGGCGTTGACATAATACTGGTCGACGCGCTCAGACTCCTCGCGGATGGCGTCCTGCGCCTGCTTCTTGGTGCCGACGAAGAGGACGTTCTCGCCGTTCGCAGCCAGCTCGCGGATGAAGTTGTAGGCCTCTTCGATCTTCTTGACGGTCTTCTGCAGGTCGATGATATAGATGCCGTTGCGCTCCGTGTAGATGTAGGGAGCCATTTTGGGGTTCCAGCGTCTGGTCTGATGACCAAAGTGGACGCCTGCTTCGAGCAGGCTCTTCATGGATACGACTGCCATTGTGTTCAATCTCCTTTTGTTGTTACCGCCACGCCGATCATCTCCTCCGTTCACCGCTTGGCGGCACTGGAACGAAGCATCCCGGCGTGTGTGGTTTGATATTTCCGTGCTTTTTCGCACGCCGGTATATTATACCCGATGCTTCCCGGTTTTGCAAGCACAAATTTGCAAAAATCGGGATTTTTTTCGCTCAAAACAGCAGCTTTCTCTGCTTCGGCAGACAGAATTTCTCCCGATCGCCCTCGACGAGGATGATGTCGTCGCCGATGCGCCGGATGCATGCCCACGGAATGACAAATTCCTCCGGCGCGCCGAGCAGCCCGAAGCATTTCCCGGCGCCGGGCACGACGAGCGAGACGACCTGCCCCGTGCAGGCGTCCAGCTCCAGATCGCAGACGAAGCCCAGCCGCGCCCCGTCGCTGACGTTGACGACCTCCTTGCATTTCAGCCGCGTGAACCGATCGCACATTGCGCATCCCCCCTGCCAGCAGCCTATGCCCCGCTCCGTGCATTTATGCCAAATCCGTTTGTCTGTCGCGGACAAGTATTCACACTGCGTGAACTTTTTCAGCAAAATTTCTTGACACCCCGCAAATCTGTGGTATAATTCCCTTATTAAAAAAAGACAGACAGGAGGCTCCGCCATGGATGAGCTTGCGCAGATCCTCTCCGTTCTCCGCGCGCGCTATCCCGACGCGCTGTGCGCCCTGCAATACCGGAAGGATTACGAGCTGATGATCGCCGTGCGCCTGTCCGCGCAGTGCACCGACAAGCGCGTCAACGAGATCGCCCCGGCGCTCTTCGCCCGCTTCCCGACGCTCGAGTGCTTCGCCGAGGCGACGCCCGAGGAGGTCGAGCCTTACATCCGCTCGTGCGGCTTCTTTCGCCAAAAGGCGCGGGACATCGTCGCGGCCTGTCAGGCGCTGCGCGACCGCTTCGGCGGCCGCGTGCCGGACTCCATGGACGACCTGCTGACCCTGCCCGGCGTCGGCCGCAAGACGGCGAACCTGCTGCTCGGCGACCTCTACGGCCGTCCCGCCGTCGTCTGCGACACGCACTGCATCCGTATTTCCAACCGCCTCGGCCTCGCCGAGGGGAAGGAGCCGGAAAAAGTCGAGCGGCAGCTCCGCGCGATCCTGCCGCCGGAGGAGAGCAGCGCCTTCTGCCACCGGATCGTCCTGTTCGGCCGCGACGTCTGCACCGCCCGGCGGCCGCGGTGCGCCGAATGCCCGCTGCGCCCGTTTTGCAGGGAATTTCGCGGGCAGCAGACCAAGGGAACCTCTGAATAAATCGGCTGCGGCGCTCAGCGGGTCTTTTGTCCCAACTTATTGGTTTGAAAATCTTGTAATACACAAAGTATTCCTGCGATTTCCAAACCTCAATTTGGAGCAAAATCCCTCGCTGACCGCTCTTGCGATTGAATCAGAGGTTCCCAAGAAAGAGGCCTGACCGACACACAGCCACGGAGGAATTTATGCAAGCAACATGGGAACGGCGCTTCGGCGCGGTCAATACGCTCAGCGAGGTCGCCGAGGCGATGCAGGAGACGATCCTCGCGCACAGCGAGGATCTCAACATCGGCTACGACCGGATGTTCCGCGATTTTCACTGCTTCTGGATGCTGCTGCGCGTGCGCATCCGTCTGGAGCGGCTGCCGATCCGCGCGCTGCGCGTGCGGACATGGCTGCGCCGCCCCGGTCTTGCGGCATCCGTCCGCGATTTCGCCCTTTTCGACGGCGACACCGAGGTGGGCAGCGCCCTGCAATACTGGGTGCTCGTCGACACGCGCGTGCGCCGGCTCCTGCCGATGAAGGCCGCGCCGGTGCTCTGGACGCTGCCGACGGTCGAGCCGGAGCGCACGGAGACGATGCGCGGGCTCTCGGTCGTGTGCGACCCGGCGCCGGTCGGCTCGGACACGGTCACGCCCGAGCAGATCGACCGCAACGGCCACCGCAACCACGTCGACTACATCCGCGCGGCGGAGTCCGTCCTGCCCGGGCGGCGCTGTCTGGAGCTCTGCTACGAGCACGAGTGCTTCGAGGGCGAGACGCTCGCGCTGCTGCGCGGAGCCGACGCCGTGCAAGGCGTCAAGGCAGACGGCACGGAGAGCTTCCGCGCGCATCTTTGGGGGGAAACCATATGAAAAAAACGCTTTGTCTGCTGCTGGCGCTCCTGACGGCGGCGCTGCTCCTCGCGGGCTGCGCCGGCACGAGCGAGCCCGGCACGACCGAGCCGGAGGAGACGGGCATCCCGCAGGGGCTGGTCGGCGTGTGGGTCTCGGCCAATGCCGACGAGGACGCCATCTGCGAGACGATCACCTTTCGCGACGACGGCACCGTGACCGTCAGCGCGCAATACCGCGGCAGCGACGCCGGGACGATCTCCGGCACCTTCACGGTGAAGGGTAACGTCCTCACCTGCGACATTGACCAAAACGCCGCCGGCGCGTTCACCCGGGTCTATACCTTCGCGGTCGACGGCCGCGAGCTGACGCTGGACTACGGCGAAAAGGGCCCAGTCAAATATCTGAGAGCTTCCTGAGGAGGGATCGTATATGCAACAATATCAAACGATGACACCCGAGCAGCGGCGCGCGGAATATGCGCGGCTGCAAGCAGCTTATGCCGACTGTCAGGCGCAGAAGCTGTCGCTCAACATGGCGCGCGGCAAGCCCAGCCGCCAGCAGCTCGACATGGTCAGCGACCTGCTGACCGTTCTGTCCGACCCGGCCGACTGCATTGACGACGGACTGGACGTCCGCAACTACGGCGAGCTGACCGGCATCCCGTCGGCCAAGCGGCTGTTCGCCGAGCTCCTCGGCACGAAGCCGGAGGAAATCTTCGTCGGCGGCAACGCCAGCCTGAACCTGATGTACGACCTGATGGCCAAGGCCTACACCCACGGCCTGCTGCATTCGCCGCGTCCGTGGTCGAAGGAGCCGGTCGTGCGCTTTCTCTGCCCCGCGCCCGGCTATGACCGCCATTTCGGCGTCTCGCAGTCGCTCGGCATGGAGCTGATCCCCATTGCCATGACCCCCGAGGGGCCGGATATGGACGCCGTCGAGGCGGCCGTTCGCGACCCGGCCGTCAAGGGCATGTGGTGCGTGCCGAAGTATTCCAACCCGCAGGGCATCATCTATTCCGACGAGGTCATCGACCGCATCGCGCATCTGCGCCCGGCCGCGCCGGATTTCGCCCTCATGTGGGACAACGCCTATTGCGTGCACGAGGTGTTCGGCGCGTTCGTGCCCTTTTCCGACATGCTGACGCTCTGCCGCGAGGCAGGCAACGCCGACATGGTCTATGAATTCGCCTCGACCTCGAAGATCACCTTCCCCGGCGCAGGCGTGGCCGTGATGGCGGCCTCGCAGGACAACCAGCGCTATCTCGGCAGCCTCCTGACCTATCAGACCATCAGCTATGACAAGATCAACCAGCTTCGCCACGTGCGCTATCTCAAGGACAAGGCGCACACGCTGGCGCTCATGCAGCGCCACGCCGCCGTGCTCGCGCCGAAGTTCCGCGCCGTGCTCGATCTGCTCGGGCAGGAGCTTGGCCCGCGCGGCCTTGCCACGTGGACCGAGCCGAAGGGCGGCTATTTCATCTCCTGCGACACGATGCCCGGCACGGCTACCCGCGCGCTGGAGCTGTGCGCGCAGGCCGGCGTGACCATGACCCCGGCGGGCGCGACCTTCCCCTACGGCAAGGATCCGCTCGACAGCAACGTCCGCATCGCGCCGTCGCTTCCGCCCGTCGCCGAGCTGAAGCAGGCCATGGAGGTCTTCTGCCTCTGCGTGCGCATGGCCGCGCTCGAGCGGCTGGGGCTGTAAGCCGTGCAGGTCTGGGATCGTCAGGCGCAGCGCCTGACCGAAACGCCGGAGGTCGGCGGCGGCGCCATCCGCTTCACCTACGGCACGGCGTTCGGCCGGATGCTGGCCAAGGGGCTTCTCTGCCGCAGACCCGTCTCGGCGCTCTACGCCCTCTGGCAGCGCAGCCCCCTTTCCCGCGGCAAGGTGCGGCGCTTTATGCGCACATACCGGATCTCCGTTGACGACTGCACAAGGCAGGAGTTTTCCTGCTTCAACGATTTTTTCACCCGGCAGAGAAAGAATTATGTCAACCAAACCGCCGAAAACGAGCTTCCCGCGGTCGCCGACTCGAAGCTGACCGCTCTGCCGATCTCGGCGGAGCAGCGCTTCGCGGTCAAGGGCGTGCCCTATACGGTCGCGGAGCTTCTGGAGGACGACGCGCTGGCGGCGCAGTATGAGGGCGGCGTGTGCCTGATCTTCCGCCTCGCGCCGGACGATTATCACCGCTATGTCTACCCCGACTGCGGGACGCAGGGCGCGACGCGGGTCATCAACGGCGTGCTGCACACGGTCAACCCGATCGCCGCCGGGCTGAAGGTTTACCGCCGCAACGCCCGCCGCTTCACCGTCCTGCAAACCGAGCACTTCGGGCAGGTCGTGCAGATGGAGGTCGGGGCGCTGCTGGTCGGCCGCATCTGCAACCACAGCGAGACGCCCGCGTCCTTCGGGAAGCTGCAGGAGAAGGGCTATTTTGAGTACGGCGGCTCGACCGTCATCCTGCTCCTGCCGCCGGATCGCGTCGCCATCGACGCCGACATCCTCGCGCACAGCGCCGAGGGCGTCGAGAGCAAGGTGCGTCTCGGCGAGCGCATCGGCACCGCGCGCTGAGCGCAGCGAAATCAGAATCGCCGCCGTGATATGCGCCCATTTTTCCGGACGCAGGTTCCAAATACTCAAAACCCTCCTCGCGTGTCATTGCGAAGGGGGCTGCTGACGAGCCGCGTTCCCAAAGACCACACAAATCGTCGGTTTTCCCCGCCAATCCCATCAAGCGTGTCATTGCGAGGAGGGCTGCAAGCCCGACGCGGCAATCTTCAAGTGGGCAAAATGGCATCCCTGAGCGATTTCCGGCGGCACGCCGAAAACTGCGCACAGGTTTTTGAGGCAATCGCAAAATGGTTTACATAACTCCGCATCTATCCCTGCGCCGGCTGTGCAAAAGCCCAACGTTATCAACAATTGCACAGACTTTTGCACAGATTCTTTTCAAAAACTTATGGAAACCGCGCAACGCGCCGAGGCCTCGGCCAGACGCAGGGCGGGAGAGAAACGCTTTGGGCGCATGACTGGTTCCGGAAACTGATCGACCTGAACCGCAAGATCGGGAACCCCGGAGAGGAATATACCCGTCTTTATACTAGGGAACCTCTGAATCTGTTAAAAAGCTTGAAGCGCTTTTTATAGCGCCAACGGCGCGTCAGATCCTGCATGAGACGGCGCAGCGCGCTCCACGAAGCGGCTGACGCGCTGAGCGGGGCGGCCTGAGCCGCCCCGCTGCCATAGGTCATTTGTCCCGATCTGCGCGCCAGAGGAAGGTGACGATCTGCGCTCTCGTGCAGCCCTCGTTCGGCTCGAAGGTCGTCTCGGACGTGCCGTTCGTGATGCCCTTCTCGACCGCCCAGAGGACGGCACTGCCGAAATAAGCGCTCGGCTTCACGTCGGCAAACGGGTTATTCGCGCCCGTCGGCGCGGGCTTGCCCTCGCGGCGCCAGAGGAAGGTCACGACCTGCGCACGGGTGCAGATCTCGTCCGGGTCAAAGGTCGTCTCGGACGTGCCGTTCGTGATGCCCTTCTCGACCGCCCAGAGGACGGCCTTGTAGTAATACGTGCCCTCCTTCACGTCTGTGAACGGATTCGTGCCCTCGGTCGGCTCGGGCTGCCCGGCCACGCGCCAGAGGAAGGTCACGACCTGCGCTCTCGTGCAGCCCACGTCCGGCTCGAAGGTCGTCTCGGACGTGCCGTTTGTGACGTTGTTCGCAACCGCCCAATTGACGGCCTCAAAATAGTATGCGTCACTGGGCACGTCCTGGAAGGGATTCAGACTGCCGTCCTCCGCAAAGGTCACATGGATCTCGACCTTGCCGGACGGCATGGTGAAGGCGTACTCGCCGTTGCCGTTGTCGGTCAGGCTCAGCTCGTTGCCTTCGCTGTCGGTGACGGTGATGCCGCCCAGCGTGTAACCGCTGTCGGGCTTCACCGTGATCGTCACGGTGCTGCCGCCGACGGCAGCATCCGTGCTGACGGTCACAGTGCCGTGCTCCGTTGCGCCGGATACGGTCACAGGATAGCTCTTTTTGACCAGCGCCGCGATGGCATCCTCAATGGCTTTTGCCATTGCGTCGACCTCGGCCTGCTCCGTGATGTTCTTGCCGCGCACGACCGCTTCCAGCGCCGCCTTCACGGCGGAAAAATCGACATAATCGTTCTCGTTCAGAGCGTTCGCCTTTTCGATCGCCGCATCAACGGCGGAATAATCGGCGGGCTTGAAGGCAAGCTCAGAGATCGCGCGCTCAATGGCCTCCGCCATTGCGTCGACCTCGGCCTGCTTTGCGATGGCCTTGCCCCGGATCACAGCCGCTGCCGCGGCGCGCAGCGCCTCAACAGATTCGTCGGTGTATGCCGTCAGGTCTGCGGGGATCTTGCCCAGCGCAGCCTCAACCGCGGCGTAATCCGCCGGCTCCGCGCCGCAAAGGGGCGTTTCGCCCTCGCGGAAGATCCAGCCGTTTGCCGGGTCGCCTGCATGGAGGGTGTCCTTGAATTCCTCGGTCTGCATTTCCTCCGAGGTCTTGGGCTCTGCGGTTTCGTTCTGGTTTTTTATCGCGCTGTTCCCGTCTGCAAAATAGCAGTTTGTGATCGGGCTTCTCGCAGTCGCATCCTGGTATGCAAAGGCGTAAGTGCTGGAAGCCGTGCCAACCACCGCGCCGGTCGTATAGCAGTTTGTGACCGAGCCGCATGCATATGCGGCAGGAGCGTCTGTTCCGGCAAAGGTCGCTATCGATGCAAAGGCGCCCGTTACGTCGCCGGTCGCGTAGCAGTTTTTGATATTCAGCCCCCAAAGGCTGCCTGCAAAGCCGCCGGAATATGCACCGCCCGTGACAGTCCCCGTGGCATAGCAGTTGCTGATGACCGTCTCGGGATCCTGATCGCCGTTTCCCTTGCCGATCAGGCCGCCGACATTGGCACCGCCG
>URLT01000015.1 GCA_900548795.1 uncultured Eubacteriales bacterium | reverse complement strand
GCTCGAGCGGATCACGACCGGCTCGAGATAGGTGGCAAATTCCGGCTCCTCCTTCTTGCGGCGGGGCTTGCCGCCGGAGATCGGGGCAAGGTCGGCCGGGATCGGCTCGTCGCCCTTGTGCGCCTTGCCGTTGCGCAGGACGCAGATGTCGCAGTTTTTGTGGCAGACGACGGTGTCCGGCTCCTTTTCCAGCCGGACGCGCACGCTCTGGCGCAGCAGGTTGACGTCCGTGACGGTTCCGCGGCCGTCGGGCGTGTCGACGAAGGACTCGGGACGCGGGCTGGTGCGCAGCAGGCTCTCGTAGGCCTCCTGCTCATAGTTCAGGCAGCACATCAGGCGGCCGCAGGTGCCGGAGATCTTGGTGGGATTCAGGCTGAGGTTCTGCGTCTTGGCCATTTTGATCGACACCGGCTGAAAATCGTCGAGAAATTCGCGGCAGCAGAAGGGGCGGCCGCAGATGCCCAGCCCGCCGACCATCTTGGCCTTGTCGCGCACGCCGATCTGACGCAGCTCAATGCGCGTGCGCAGGATGCCGGCCAGATGCTTGACCAGCTCGCGGAAGTCGACGCGGCCGTCGGCCGTGAAAAAGAACAGCACCTTGCTGCCGTCGAAGGCATATTCGGCCGAGACGAGCTGCATCTGCATGTGCAGCTCCTCGATCTGCTTCTGGCAGACGGAGAAGGCGTTTTTCTCGCGGGTGCGGTTGGCGGCGTCGATCCGCTTGTCGTTTTCGGTCGCAAGACGCCGCACGCGGCGCAGCGGCGCAACGACGTCGCCCGGCTCGACGGCGTGATTGCCGCGCACGCATTTGCCGATCTCCAGCCCATAGGCCGTGTCGACGATCACGGTGTCGCCGAGCTTCACGTCGAGCCCGCCGGGGTCAAAATAGTAAAACTTTGTGGCGGAGCGGAATTGTACGTCGCAGACCGTCACGGGGGAAGCGGTTTCTTCTTTCATTCGGAACTCCTTATCAAGCAAGCTTGACGGCGAGCCAGCCGCACAGGTGCGCGGGGCTGACGTTTCCGTCGAGCATGGAAATTGCCTCGGCCAGCGCGTCGGCGGCGGCCAGAAGCGACGCGGCGGAGCAGCGCGCGGCCAGCGCCTGCGCCTGCGGGAAGCCGGCTCGCGCGCCGGCGCGGCAGAGCAGAGCCTGCGCGATCAGCTCCCGCCATTGCAGCAGCACGGCGCGAAGCGCCTCGCGCGTCATGCGCTCCATCGGGATCAAAACGGACAGCAGCTCTCGCTTCGAGCCGAGCGCCGGAACGAGCGCCTCGGTCTGCGGCAGCAGACCGCCGCCGGACTCCAGCAGCCTAAGCGCGCGGCCGAGATAGCCCCCGCTCTGCGCGGCGGCAAGACGGCGGCGCTCGTCGCTCGCGTCGGGAGCGCGCCGTGCAAGGGCGCGCAGCAGCGTCTCCTCCGGTAGCGGGCAGAGCCGCAGCTCGGCGCAGCGGCTGTGCACGGTCGGCAGCAGCGGCTGCTCGGAGAGCAGGAAGAACGCGCCATAGGCAGGCGGCTCCTCGATGCACTTGAGCAGGGCGTTCTGCCCCTGCGCGTTCAGCTCGTGTGCCCGCGGGAAGACGTAGATCTTTCTGCGCCCCTCATTCGGGCGGACATAAAGATCGGCGCAGGCGTCGCGGACGAGCTTGACCGGGACGGTTTTTTTGTCCGGCGCGTCAACGGTGACGACGTCGGGATGCACCCCGGCAAGCACCTTTTTGCAGGCGGCGCAGCGCAGACAGGGGCGCTCGCCGCCGGCGGTGCACTGCATGGCGGCGATGAGCAGCCGCGCGAGGGTGTGCCGCCCCGAGCCCTCCGGCCCGAGCAGCAGCCACGCGTGAGACAGCCGGCCGGTGCGCTCGGCCTCGTTCAGCCGCCGCTTGAGGCCGTCGTTGCCCAAAAAATCGCCGAAATTCATACTCCGCCCTACCTTTTGCAAATTCGGTTTCTATTATAACGCATTTTCCGCTGCATTTCCACCGAAAAATACAAATTATGCAAAGGAAATTCCGAGATATGCCCGCGCGGGCAGGGGCTGCTCCGTCAGCGCCTTGGCCATGGCGAACGGCCGGTCGCCGCCGACGGTGCAGACCGACGCGGTGCGGCAGCCGAGCCGCGCGGCCAGCGCCGCCGCCGCCTCGGGCGCGTCCGGCAGAAGCTCCTGAAGCAGGAGCGCTCCGTTGCGCGTCTCTCCGGCGGCGCAGCAGACGGTCTGCGCCGTCTCGACGCGCCAGCGGTGCGGGAGCAGCGCCAGCATGGCCTCGTCAAACGACACAAAGCTGTCGTAGAGCTGCAGCTCGCGCAGGGCGCGGTAGCCCGCCGCGTCGAGCGGACGCACGTCGGCCGCGCCGGAGGCCGGAATTTCGTACTTTTTTTGATAAAAAACAGTTTGATAGCCGCTTTTTCGGTAAAATTCGAACAATGACTCGGTCGCGGGGCACAGCGCGGCGCAGCCGAAGCCCGCGCGGCGCAGCGCCTCCTCGGCATAGGCCAGCAGCCCGCGGCTCAGCCCGCGCCCGCGGCGTTCCGGATGGGTGCAGACGGCGTAAAGATAGGCGCAGGGCGTCTCGCCGCCGCCGTCGTCGACCAGCGTCGCCGGGAGCGCACAGAGCATGGAGGCGGGCTTCCCGTCAACATAGGCCGCGAAGGTGCGGATCTTTGGATGCGTCAGGATCGGCTCGGAATCGGACGCCGGGTCGCCGAAGCAGGTCTGCCAGAGCGCGGCCAGCGCCGGAACGTCCCGCGCGGCGGCGGGCGCATAGGCCGTCACTGCGCGGCCTCCAGCAGCAGCTTGTCCAGAAGCAGATCCGGCGCATAGCTCTCCTTGGCGCGGCGCAGCCCCTCGATGCCCATGTCGTCCTCGCGGTTGAGCTGCTCCAGCTCGGGATGCCGCGCGCGCAGCATCCGCGCAAAGTCCCGGTTGATGATGGCGTAAGCGCCGTTGACCGTGGCGTCGGCCTTCTCGAAATTCACGTCGAAAACGGTCGGGCGGATGCGATTGCCCATGGTGAAGGCGACGAGCCGGTCGGGCGTAAAGAGCGCCGCGCCCTCCATGCCCAGCGCCTCGAAGCCGTCGAACGCGCGCGCAATGGCCGTGCGCTCGCCGGAAAATTCGGATTCGTTTCCGCCCTCCGTGTGCGCGGCGTACCATTGCTCCGTGAAGGCGCGGCAGGCGGGCAGCAGCGCGGGCGTCAGCGGCTCGACGCGGTAGTCGGGAAATTCCTCCTCAAAGCGGTTGCAGTGGTTGCGCTTGGCCTGCAAATGCTTGCCGTGCAGGTCGGCCAGACGGTCGATCTCATAGACATAGTCCGCGCTGTCGCGCACGGAGTGGAAGCGGTACTGCCCCGGCCAGCGGCGCTCGACCTCGGCGGCTTCCTCGGGCAGCAGGCCGAACACGCGCAGGGCGATGCCGCGCTCGGCGGCATCCTGCCGCAGCAGGGGCAGCAGCTCCGGCGCGGAGTAGGGGTAGAGATAGGACGTGTGCGGCGCGAAATGGCTGAGGATGAGCGGCGTGCCGTCGGGCGCCTGACAGACGGACTGTCTCCCCCAGAAATACAGGTTGGCAAAGGAATACTCGCTGCCGTGCCCGGCCGCGCGCTCGCACCACGGCTCAAGCAGCGGCCGGTCGGACAGGGTGATGGGGTGAAAATTCAGCATAAAAACCTCGCTTTTGATGAATGGCTCCGGCCCGCCCGGTGCGCGGGCAGAAGCAAAAGCCCGCCCGGAGCCTCTGTGCCTCCGGACGGGTTGCTCTCATTTTGCGTATTCCACGGCCTTCGTCTCGCGAATGACGTTCAGCTTGATCTGGCCGGGATATTCCAGCTCGTTTTCGATCTTCTTTGCAAGATCGCGCGCGAGCAGAACCATATTTTCCTCGGAAACCTCCTCGGGCTTGACCATGATGCGAACCTCGCGACCGGCCTGAATGGCATAGGACTTCTCAACACCGGGGTATGTGCCGGTCAGCTCCTCAAGCTTTTCCAGACGGCGGATGTAGTTTTCCACATTCTCGCGGCGCGCACCGGGACGGGCAGCCGAGATCGCGTCGGCAGCCTGAACCAGACAGGCGATGACCGTGCGCGGCTCGACGTCGTTGTGGTGCGCCTCGATGGCGTGGATCACGTCGGGAGACTCGTTATACTTCCGCGCCAGCTCAACGCCGAGCTGGACGTGGCTGCCCTCCATCTCGTGGTCGACGGACTTGCCCAGATCGTGCAGCAGACCCGCGCGCTTGGCAAGCGGAATGTCGACGCCCAGCTCGCTGGCCAGCAGACCGGCGATATGCGCGACCTCGATGGAGTGGTTGAGCACGTTCTGGCCGTAGGACGTGCGGTATTTCTGGCGGCCGAGCAGCTTGATGAGCTCGGGGTGCAGGTTGTTCACGCCCGTTTCAAACGCGGCGCGCTCGCCCTCCTGCTTGATGACGCGGTCGACCTCGCGGCGCGCCTTCTCGACCAGATCCTCGATGCGCGTGGGATGGATGCGGCCGTCGGCGATGAGCTTTTCCAGCGCCAGACGGGCGACCTCGCGGCGCACCGGGTCAAACGAGGAGACGGTGATCGCCTCGGGCGTGTCGTCGATGATGAGATCGACGCCCGTGATGGACTCGAGCGTGCGGATGTTGCGCCCCTCGCGGCCGATGATGCGCCCCTTCATTTCGTCGTTGGGCAGGGGCACGACGGAGACGGTCGTCTCGGCGGCGTGATCCGCGGCGCAGCGCTGGATCGCAATGGAGATGATCTCGCGGGCGCTGCGCTCGGCGTTTTCCTTGGTTTCGGCTTCGATTTCCTTGATCTTGAGGGCGGCGTCGTGCCGGCACTCGTTTTCCAGACTGCTCAGGAGCTGGTGCTTTGCCTCGTCCTGCGTCAGGCCGGAGATCTTTTCCAGCATCTCGAGCTGGCTCTTTTTAATGAGGGAGACTTCCTCCTGCGTGGCGGCGACGGCCGCCTGACGCTTGCGCAGATCCTCCTCCTTGCGTTCAAAGGCGTCCGTCTTTTTGTCGAGGGACTCCTCCTTCTGCTGCAGGCGGCGCTCCTGCTTCTGCAGGTCTGCGCGGCGCTCCTTGACTTCGCGTTCGTATTCGGTTCGGCTTTTATGAATTTCCTCCTTGGCCTCGACGAGCATCTCGCGCTTTTTGTTTTCGCCGCCCTTGATCGCCTCATTGATGATGCGACGGGCTTCGTCCTCCGCGCTGGAGATCTCGCGCTCTGCGACCTTCTTGCGATAGATCACGCCGACAAAGAAGAATAAAACAGCAACAACGACGGCGATCGCCGTCCAAATATACCATGCCATCCTCTACGAATGCACCTCCTTTTTCTTTCGGTGAATTGACAAAATGTCGGGTAGAAAGCAACGCCTGCCCCGCCTTACCCCAAAACGCGGCTCAGACAATACAAATCCACATTTTATTTTACCGTTTTGCGCCGGGTCTGTCAAGTTATTTTTTGGCGAACGGCGCGATTCCGCCTACTCGCGGACGGCCGCGTTGTAAAGCTCGTTCTTCGGGATGCCGGTCTGCTCGCTGACGCGGCGGACGGCGTCCTTGCGCGAGAGCCCCTGCCCGATGAGCGCGCGCACGGCCTCGAGCGCGTCGGCTTCGGAGACGGCCTCCGGCGCGGCCGGGGCGGCGCCCTCGACGATCAGCACGAACTCGCCGCGCGGCGCATTCTCGGCGTAGTAGGCGGCGGCTTCGCCGAGCCGCATACGCAGCACCTCCTCGTGCAGCTTCGTCAGCTCGCGGCACAGCGAGATGCGCCGCTCCGCCCCGAAGGCGGCGGAAAGGTCTGCAAGCGTGGCCGCCAGCTTGTGCGGCGCTTCATAGAAGATCATTGTGCGCGTCTCGCCGCGCAGGGCATCCAGATGCTCCCGGCGGCTTTTTTTGTTTGTGGAAAGAAAGCCCTCGAAGCAGAACCGCCCGGTGGGCAGGCCGGAGATGCTCAGCGCCGTGACCGCCGCGCAGGGGCCGGGAATGGCCGTCACGGGCACGCCCGCCTCGGCGCACAGGCGCACGAGATCCTCGCCGGGGTCGGAGATCGCGGGAGAGCCGGCGTCGGACACCAGCGCGCAGCGCTGCCCGGCGAGGATGCGCGCGACGATCTTCGGGCCGCTGCCCTCCTTGTTGTGCTCGTAGTAGCTGACGAGCGGCTTTTTCAGGCCGAGATGATTCAGCAGCCGCAGCGCCACGCGCGTATCCTCGGCGGCAATGAAGTCGGCGTCGGCCAGCGCCTGCCGCGCGCGCGGCGAAATATCGGAAAGGTTGCCGATGGGCGTCGGAACCAGACAAAGCGTGCTCATAAATCGTGTGTTCTCCTTAAACCAATTGATCCGGCTCGAGCGTCAAGCCGGGTCTGCCGCCGCGCCGCCCCTCGAGCAGAACGAGCCGCGCCGCCCCGGCGCCGCTGCGCACCGGCCGCAGACGCTTCGGCTCCAGCCCCGCCGCGCGCAGGGCGCACAGCAGATCGCACAGCCGCTCGGCGCGGTGCACGAGGAAGAAGCGCCCGCCGTGCCGCAGCAGCCACGCAGCCGCCGCGCAGAGCGCGTCGAGCGGAAGGGTCTGCTCGCTGCGCGCCGAGGGCACGCTCGCCGCCTGCTTGCCGCTGCCGACCGCGAAATAGGGCGGATTGGCCACGACGCAGTCGAAGGACGCCGCCGGCAGCAGCGCGCGAAGCTGCCGCACGTCGCCGTGCAGCGCGGTCAGGCGCGCCTGCAGCCCGTTTTCGCGGATGTTCTCCAGCGCCAGCGCGTGCGCCGCCGCGTCAAGCTCCACGCCCGTCACGGTGCAGTCGGGATGCGCCGCGCACAGCAGCACCCCGAGCGTCCCGCAGCCGGAGCCGAGGTCGGCCACGCGCGCCCCGGCCGGCAGGGTCGCGAAGCGCGCCAGCAGCAGCGAGTCCGTTCCCAGCGGGAACGCGTCGTGCCGCAGCGTCATGCCGTTGTCGAGTCGTTCTGTTTTCATGTCGTCCGTAATTGTCCGCAAAAAAACCGGCTGCTGCAAGCTGCAACAGCCGGTCGGTTCAAATTACTGCTGCTCGATGGCGTCGCAGGGGCAGGCAGCCGCGCAGGAGCCGCACTCCACGCACTGATCGGCGTCGATGACGTACTTGTCGTCGCCTTCGGTGATGATGCCGAGGGGGCAGGCGTCGGCACAGGTGCCGCACTTGGCGCAGTTATCGGTGATGTAATAAGCCATGGTAGAACCTCCTATGTTCTCTGCGAGCGCCCCGATGCGCAGGGTGCTCATCTTGATATACGTACATTTTATCATGTTTTTCTGAAATTGCAATGGTAATTGCAAGAAAAAGTATTTTTTTCGTAACGGTATAAAGAAATTTCGGCATGGCCAAAATCCCAGCGTAGAATTTGATTGCCAAAGGAAGTGCTTTCATGCAGAACACCCGTATGCTCGAGCAGTTCGGCGTCGATCTGGTCGAGCGCGCCGAACGCGCCGAGCCCGTCGTCGGCCGCAGGCAGGAGATCGAGACGGTGCTCCAGATCCTCTCGCGCAGGCAGAAAAACAACCCCGCGCTCATCGGCGAGCCGGGCGTCGGCAAGACCGCCATTGTCGAGGGCGTGGCGCAGTATATCGCCGAGGGGCGCGTGCCTGAGAATCTGCGCGGCAAGCGCCTGTTCGCGCTCGACATGGCCAGCCTGCTGGCCGGGACAAAATACCGCGGCGAGTTTGAGGAGCGCGTGCGCGACCTGCTGGCCGAGGTGCAGCGGGCGCAGAACGTGATCCTGTTCATCGACGAGATGCACACGCTCGTCGGCGCCGGGGCGGCGGAGGGCGCGATCGACGCGGCCAATCTGCTCAAGCCGGCGCTCGGGCGCGGACGCGTTCAGCTCATCGGCGCGACCACGCTCGACGAATACCGCAAATCCATCGAGGCCGACTCCGCGCTCGAGCGGCGCTTCCGGCCGGTTCAGGTGCGCGAGCCGACGCAGGAGGAGACGCTGGAGATCCTGCGCGGCGTCCGTCCGGCGCTCGAGGCGCATCACCGCCTGCCCATCGCCGACGGGGCGCTCCGCGCCGCCGTGGAGCTGTCGTGCCGCTATCTTTCCGACAAATTTCTGCCCGACAAGGCGGTCGATCTGCTCGACGAGGGCGCCGCGCTGGCTCGTCTGGCGCAGGCGACGGACGAGCGCTCCCTGCTGCGGCGTCTGCGCGGAACGCCGCCGGCGCGCTGCGTGACCGAGGCGGACGTCGCGGCCGTCGTCTCGAGCCGCACGGGCATCCCGCTCGGCGAGCTGTCCGGCGGGGAGCGGCGGCGGCTGCTGACGCTCGAGCAGACGCTCTCGGGCGAGATCATCGGGCAGGACGAAGCCGTCCGCGCCGTGGCGCAGGCCGTCCGGCGCGGCAGGAGCGGCCTTGCAGAGGGCAAGCGCCCGATCGCCTCGATGCTCTTCACCGGGCCGACCGGCGTGGGCAAGACCGCCCTGTGCAAGGCGCTGGCGCGGGCGCTTTACGGCAGCGAGCGCGCCATGGTGCGGCTGGATATGTCAGAATACATGGAAAAGCACGCCGTTTCGCGCCTGCTGGGCGCGCCTCCGGGCTACGTCGGCCACGGAGAGGGCGGCGAGCTGACCGAGCGCGTGCGGCGGCAGCCGTATTCGCTGGTTCTGCTCGACGAGATCGAAAAAGCGCACCCCGACCTGTGCGGCATTCTTTTGCAGGTCATGGACGACGGCGCGCTGACCGATGCCGACGGACGCCGCGTCGATTTTCGCAACACGCTGCTCGTCATGACCTCCAACCTCGGGGCGCAGTGCCCTGCGGCGGGCTTCGGCGAGCGCACACGCGACAGCCGCCTGCGGGCGCTGCGGGAGCATTTCGCGCCGGAATTTCTCGGCCGTCTGGACTGCATCGCGGCCTTCTCGCCGCTGGGCGAGGAGGCGCTGGCGAAGATCGCCCGCCTCCAGCTCGACGCCCTGCAGGCTCGCGCCGAGAAGCGCGGTCTGACCGTCACGGCCAACGACTCGGCGGCGCGGACGCTGGCCGCCCGCTGCGCCGGCGGCCGGGGCGGCGCGCGCGAGCTGCGCCGTCTGATCCAAAACGAGGTCGAGGCGCCGCTGGCCGACGCCCTGTTCGCAAGCGAGCGCCACCCGCCCGTCCGCGTCTCCGGCTCGCAAACCACCCTCCGCCTCGTCTGCGATTAAAACGGCTGCCAAAAAAAGATCCATAGCGTGCTCCTTGGGGGAGCGGCGCTATGGATCTGGCTTTATTTTCTGTTTTTTCTGCTCAGTTTTTGCTTTCTTGCTTTGTTGTTTTGCTTTTCTGCTCAACTTTAGGGAACCTCTGAATCAGTCCATGTTCAGAATGCCGTCAAAGCTGACGCGGAATTCCTCCGCGGCATAGGCGCGGAGCTTTTTGCAGTAGTCGTCATAGGCGGCTAAGAGCTTTTCCGCTTCCGGGGAAACCGTCGCACCTCCTCCGTGCCTGCCGCCCGTCGTCGAGATCAGGAGCTTGTAGCCGAGGCAGCCCTCGGCGGATCGGATGACCGTCCATGCCTTGGAATACGCCATCGCCATCGAGGCGGCGGCGGCGCGCAGGGAATGCAGCTCCCGCACCCGGCGCAGAAGCTCCGCCACGCCGGGACCGAAGCATTTATCCTCTGCGAAGATCCGCACGGACAGCACCGGTCTGAATGTTCTTTCCATAGTGGTATCATACCACATCGGCGCGGCCGCCGTCAAGCCCCTTCGCGCGGCGATCAGGCGCCGTTAACGCGCAGCAGGAAGGCGTCCAGCTCGGCCACGGATTTGAAATAGCGCTCGCAGCCGTTTCTCATGAAGCGCTCGATCTCGGGCACGTCGTTTGCCCACCCGGCGGCCGCGAAGGGCACGCCGCAGACGCGGCACATATCGTAGCCCGCCTTGAGGTCGTCGACCATGAGCAGCTGCTCCGGCCGAAGCTCGAAGCGGCGCATCAGCTCCTCAAGCGGCCACGGGTGCGGCTTGCGGCGCTCCTCGGGCTGCTCCCAGCCGAAGATCAGGTCGGGCATGGGCAGCTCGTTTGCGCGGTAGTCGCGCTCGATGCTCTCCTTGGTGGAATGCGACACGACGGCGATCACGCCGCCGCACGCGCGGTGCCGCAGCATCAGCTCGCGCATCCCGTCGTAGGCCTTGGGCACGCGGGTGCGGACGTAGTCCTGCCAGAAGCGGAATTCCTCGTCCATCTCGGCGTCGGAAAAGTGCAGCTCCTCGCGGAAAAAGGCGAAAATGCCCGGCTCAAAATTTTTGCGGAAGTATTCGTCGAGGGAGTAGTGCGGCGCGTTCGGCCGCGCCTGCTTCATAAACTCGAGAAAGGACGCGTAGTGGATCGTGGCGGTGCTGTTGACGACGGTGTCGTCATGGTCGAGCACCAGGCAGGGATATTTCATGGCGTTCTCCTTATAAATATATCATACGACCGCCGCGCCGAAGGGCATCAGCGCGAGCCTCGCAAGCTTGAAGCACTGCCGGCCGATGGGGATGCCGACGAGCGTCACGCACCACAGGCAGCCGAGGACGGCGTAGCCCAGCGCAAGCTCCAGCCCGCCGAACAGGATCCACAGCAGATTGACAACGAGGGACACTCCCCCGCCGCCGTAAACGATCTCCCGCCCGAACGGGAAAAAGGCCAGCCCGGCCAGCTTGAAGCACTGCACGCCGACCGGGATGCCGACGAGCGTCACGCACCACAGACACCCGGCGAGCGCCCAGCTTAGGCCGCCGGCAAGCCCCCCGAACAGGAACCAAAGAATATTTCCGATCACGCTCATCGCTCCGCATCCTTTCCGAGCCGTCGTTTTGCGCCGCGCGGCTTGCGTTTTTCTCGCTTATTATACCGCCGCGCGCGCCAAAACGCAAGCCCGCCGGGGGATTTTCGTCCTCGGCGCACCGTTCACAAAAAATTCGCATTTTTCCCCTTGACAAGTCGGAAAAGCGTGGTATCATGAAGAAAAAAGAGATTAGCACTCTCCGCTTGCGAGTGCTAAATTCCCGCAAAGGGGGGTAAGGATTTTATGAATACCAATCAGTTCACACAAAAAACCGTAGAGGCCATCCAGAACGCGCAGTCGATCGCGGCGCTGCATCAAAACCAGCAGATCGAGCAGTGTCACCTGCTTCTGGCGCTCCTGCAGCAGGAAAACGGCCTGATCCCGCAGCTTTTGAAGAAAATGGGCGTCACGCTCGAGAGCCTCGAGGCCGCCGCGGGCGCGGCAGTCGAGCGGCTGCCGTCCGTCAGCGGCTCCGGCCGCGACAGCGAGCATTTCTATGTCTCGCGCGGCATGGATCGCCTTCTGGCGCAGGCCGAGCAGGAGGCCAAGGCCATGCGCGACGAGTATATCTCCGTCGAGCACCTCTTCCTCGCGCTGCTCGAGACGGCCGACGACACCGTCGCGCCGCTCCTGCGCGATTACCGCATCAGCAAGGAGGACGTGCTCAAGACGCTGCAGAGCATCCGCGGCGCGGCGCGCGTCACGTCGGACAACCCCGAGCAGACCTATGAGGCGCTGGAAAAATACGGCACCGATCTGGTCAAAAAGGCGCGCGACCAGAAGACCGACCCGGTCATCGGCCGCGACGACGAGATCCGAAACGTCATCCGCATCCTCTCGCGCAAGACGAAGAACAACCCAGTGCTCATCGGCGAGCCGGGCGTCGGCAAGACGGCCATTGCCGAGGGGCTGGCGCAGCGCATCGTGCGCGGCGACGTGCCGAAGTCGCTTCAGGACAAGACGATCTTCTCGCTGGATATGGGCGCGCTGATCGCGGGCGCAAAATACCGCGGCGAATTTGAGGAGCGCCTGAAGGCCGTTTTGAACGAGGTCAAGGGCTCCGAGGGGCGCATCCTGCTCTTCATCGACGAGCTGCACACGATCGTCGGCGCGGGCAAGACCGAGGGCAGCATGGACGCGGGCAACCTGCTCAAGCCGATGCTGGCGCGCGGCGAGCTGCACTGCATCGGCGCGACCACGCTCGACGAATACCGCAAATACATTGAAAAGGATCCGGCGCTCGAGCGCCGCTTCCAGACCGTTCTGGTCAGCGAGCCGACCGTGGAGGACACGATCGCCATCCTGCGCGGTCTGGAGGAACGCTACGAGGTCTTCCACGGCGTGAAGATCACCGACCCGGCGATCATCGCCGCCGCGACCCTCTCCGACCGGTATATCACCGACCGCTTCCTGCCCGACAAGGCCATTGACCTCATCGACGAGGCCTGCGCCATGATCCGCACCGAGATGGACTCCATGCCCACCGAGCTGGACGTCATGCGCCGCAAAATCATCCAGATGGAGATCGAGGAGGCCGCGCTCAAGAACGAGACCGACGAGCTGTCTCTGGGTCGTCTGGCCGAGCTGCGCAAGGAGCTTGCCGAGCTGCGCGAGAAGTTCAACGCGACAAAAACGCAGTGGGAAAACGAGAAAAACGCCATCGGCAAGGTGCAGCAGCTCCGCGAGCGCATCGAATCGCTGGGCGCGGAGATCGAGAAGGCCGAGCAGAGCTATGACCTCGAGACGGCCGCGCGCCTGAAATACGGCGAGCTGCCCGAGCTGAAGAAGCAGCTCGCGCACGAGGAGGAGCTGGCGCAGAGCGCCAAGCAGAGTAGCCTCCTGCGCGACAAGGTCACTCAGGAGGAGATCGCGAAGATCGTCGAGCGCTGGACGGGCATCCCCGTGGCGAAGCTCGTCGAGGGCGAGCGCGAGAAGCTCCTGCACCTCGACGCCGAGCTGCACAAGCGCGTGATCGGTCAGGACGAGGCCGTCAAGGCCGTCACCGAGGCCATCCAGCGCAGCCGCGCCGGCATCCAAGACCCGAACCGTCCGCTCGGCTCGTTCCTCTTCCTCGGCCCGACGGGCGTCGGCAAGACCGAGCTGGCCAAAACGCTGGCCGAGGCGCTGTTTGACGACGAGAAGAACCTCATCCGCATCGATATGTCGGAATACATGGAGAAATTCAGCGTGTCCCGCCTGATCGGAGCGCCTCCCGGATACGTCGGCTACGACGAGGGCGGTCAGCTCACCGAGGCCGTGCGCCGCAAGCCCTATAGCGTCGTGCTCTTCGACGAGGTCGAAAAGGCGCACCCGGACGTCTTCAACGTCCTGCTTCAGGTGCTCGACGACGGCCGCATCACCGACTCGCAGGGGCGCACCGTCGATTTCAAGAACACGATCCTGATCCTGACGAGCAACCTCGGCTCGGAATACCTGCTCGACGGCATCGACGCCGACGGCAACATCTCCGACGAGGCCAAGGCGCAGGTTCAGGCGCTGCTCAAGCGCTCGTTCCGTCCGGAGTTCCTGAACCGGCTCGACGAGATCGTCTTCTATAAGCCGCTCACGCGCGAGAACATCGTCGGCATCATCGATCTGCAGCTTGCGGCGCTGAACAAGCGTCTGGCCGACAAGCAGCTCCGCTGCGAGCTGACCGAGCAGGCCAAGCAGCTCGCCATCGACACCGCCTACGACCCGCAGTACGGCGCGCGTCCGCTCCGCCGCTATTTGCAGCACACGGTCGAGACGCTCATCGCGCAGCGCATCCTGCGCGGCGACATCAAGCCGAACGCCACGCTCCGCGTCGACGTCAAGGACGGCGCGCTGGTCGTGGAAGCATAAAACTTCATACATGAGCACCGCACCACGAAAAGGCGCAAATGCCAGTGTATGAAGTTTTTGTGCATCATTTCCGGTTGCCCCGCAGGGGCGGGGAAATGGCACATTTCTGTTTTTGCTGTGCTTTTGCATAGCAAAAATCATCCCGCATTCAAAAAAGAGTATTGCACATTTGAAAACCAGCACGCAAGCGCACAGGGGCTTCTCCCTTGGCGCTTGCGTGCTGCTTCTGTCGTTCCGGCATCCCGCGTCGATACCTTAAAGATTGCCGCGTCGCTTCGCTCCTCGCAATGACAAACTTGATGGGTTTTCTTCGGAAAACTGACGATTTTTGTCGTCGCAGTTCGGAATCTGGTTTCGAACAAATCGGAAAAAGCCCCCGATGTGTCATTGCGAGGAGGGCGCAAGCCCGACGCGGCAATCTTTAAGCCGGCAGCATGGAATCCCGGAACGAAAAAACATCATGCATCCGAAAAATAAAATGAACAAAGCACAATAAAAACGAAAAAATTTTGTGTATTTGAAAACAGCACGCAAGCGCGGGAGCTTCTCCCTGTCGCTTGCGTGCTGCTTCTGTCGTTCCGGCATCCCGCGTCGATACCTTAAAGATTGCCGCGTCGCTTCGCTCCTCGCAATGACAAACTTGATGGGTTTTCTTCGGAAAACCGACGATTTTTGTCGTCGCAGTTCGGAATCTGGTTTCGAACAAATCGGAAAAACCTCCCGATGTGTCATTGCGAGGAGGGCGCAAGCCCGACGTGGCAATCTTTAACTTGGCAACATGGAATCCCGGAACGAAAAAACATCATGCATCCGAAAACGAAAAAGGCGTTCGATTCAAAGCCCGTAGATCGGGTGGGCGGCGGTCAGGGCGCAGACGGTGCGGCGCACCTGCTCCTGCGTGCGCTCAAAATCGGCGGCGGTGTCATAGATGCACTGCGCGACGGTCTGCATGTCGGCCTCGCGAAGGCCGCGCGTGGTGACGGCGGGCGTGCCGATGCGGATGCCGCTGGTGACGAAGGGGCGCTCGGGGTCGTTCGGGATGGCGTTTTTGTTGGCGGTGATGTAGTTCTCGTCGAGGCGGCGCTGCAGCTCCTTGCCGGTGATGTGCAGCGGACGCAGGTCGGCGAGCATCAGGTGGTTGTCCGTGCCGCCGGAGACGAGGTCAAAGCCCCGCTCCAGCAGGGCGGCGGCCAGCGCCTTGGCGTTTTTCACGGTCTGCGCCGCATAGTCGCGGAAGGACGGCTGCATCGCCTCGCGGAAGCAGACCGCCTTGGCGGCGATGACGTGCATCAGCGGGCCGCCCTGCGTGCCGGGGAAGACGCCGGAGTTCATTTTCTTGGCAAATTCCTCCTTGCACAGGATCAGGCCGCCGCGCGGGCCGCGCAGGGTCTTGTGGGTCGTGGTGGTGACAATGTCGGCATAGGGCACGGGGCTTTGGTGCTGACCACCCGCGACCAGACCGGCGATGTGCGCCATGTCGACCATGAGCAGCGCGCCGTGGCGGTGGGCGATGTCGGCAAATTTTTCAAAATCAAGCGCGCGCGGATAGGCCGAGGCGCCGGCCAGCAGGATGCGCGGACGGTGCTCTTTGACGATCGACTCGACCCGGTCATAGTCGATGCGCCCGGTCTGCGGGTCGACGCCGTAGGAGACGACGTGATAGGTCTTGCCGGAGTGGTTGACCGGCGAGCCGTGGCTCAGATGGCCGCCGTTTTCCAGACTCATGCTGACGAGCGTGTCGCCCGGTTGCAGAAACGCGGCGTAGACGGCCAGATTTGCCTGCGCCCCGCTGTGCGGCTGGACGTTGACGGCCTCGCAGCCGAAGAGCGCCTTGGCGCGCTCGATCGCGATGCGCTCGATCTCGTCGACGATCTCGCAGCCGCCGTAATAGCGCTTGCCGGGCAGTCCCTCGGCATATTTGTTGGTCAAAATGCTCCCCATGCAGGCGATGACGGCGGGGGAGGCGATGTTCTCCGAGGCGATCAGCTCGAGGTTGCGCTGCTGGCGGCGCAGCTCCTGCGCGGTCAGCTCGGCGATCTCGGGGTCGAATTCGCGGAGAAATGCAACGGACGGCAATAGCTGGCTCATTTCGGTACCCTCTCAAATCATAAAAAAATACGGGCGTCCGGAGACGCCCACAGAGGATCCGAGACCCCTTGCGGGGCGGATGATCTCTGTCCTTTTGCCTGAGAGATTCGGCTGTCGCCTTGCACCTTCGGCACTCACAAGTGAGCTTCTCCAGAGAGTCCCTCGGCAGCGCGGTCCCGTTTTCCTGAGAGTTTTGCTCCTTCGGAGGGTCGGTCGACCGCTTTCCCGCGCTGCTTCGACGGGTTTTTCTTTGTATCTCTATTATATCCGGCTTTTTGCAAAATGCAAGCGGTAATTTCTTCAAACGCGTTTTTCTGCATAAATTTCCGCCGCGGTGGAAATCTATGCAAAACACACGGAGGAAACGGCAATGGATTCATCACGACAGGGTCGGCAGAGCCTTCGCTTTCTGCGGCCGCCGACGGTTCTTTCCTATGCGTCGGCGGTCGGAAAAAAGGAGGCCGAGGGGCCGCTGGGCAACTGCTTTGATTTTTGCGCGCAGGATACGACGCTCGGCCAAAAAAGCTGGGAAAAGGCCGAGACGGCGCTGCAAAAGACCGCCATCTCGCTGGCGCTGCAAAAGGCCGGGCTGACCGAGGCGGCGCTCGACGCGGCGTTTCTGGGCGACCTGCTGAACCAGTGCGTCGGCTCGAGCTTCACCATGCGCAACCTCGGCGTGCCGACGCTGGGGCTTTACGGCGCGTGTTCGACCATGGCCGAGGGACTGCTGCTGGCCGCGATGGCCGTCAGCGGCGGCTTTTGCAGAAAAACGCTCACGGTCAGCTCGTCGCACTTTGCCTCCTCAGAGCGGCAGTACCGCTTCCCGCTGAACTACGGCGGCCAGCGCACGCCGACGGCGCAGTGGACGGTCACGGGCGCCGGCGCGGTCGTGCTGGGGCAGCCGGGCGACGGCACGCGGCTTTGCAGCGCGACGATCGGCACGATCGTCGACCGCGGCATCGCGGACGCCTCGAACATGGGCGCGGCGATGGCGCCGGCGGCCTACGAGACTTTGCGCGCGCATTTTGACGACATGGGACGCGCGCCGGAGGATTACGACCTGATCGTCACGGGCGACCTCGGCAAGCTCGGCCGGGAGCTGGTGCAGGAGCTGTTCGCCCGCGACGGCGTCCGCCTCGGCGAGCGCTATCAGGACTGCGGCATGATGATCTTCGACCTGAACCGGCAGGACGTGCACTGCGGCGGAAGCGGCTGCGGCTGCAGCGCGTCCGTCCTGTGCGGATACCTGCTGGGCAGGATGGAGCGGCAGGAGCTGCGGCGCGTACTCTTTTGCGGCACGGGCGCGCTGCTCTCGCCGCTGACCACGCAGCAGGGCGAGTCCGTCCCGGCGGTCTGCCACGCCGTGGAGCTTTGTGCAAGGGGGGAATGAGACATGGAACGGATGCAGCTTGTCTGGGCCTTTGCGGTCGGCGGCGCGCTGTGCGTGATCGGTCAGCTCCTGATCGACCGGACGCGCCTGTCCCCGGCGCGGATCCTCGTGGGCTATGTGGTCGCCGGCGTGCTTCTGGGCGCGGTCGGCGTCTATCCGCGGCTGGTGCGGCTTGCCGGCGCGGGCGCGAGCGTGCCGCTGACGGGCTTCGGAAATCTGCTGGCGCAGGGCGTGCGGCGCGCCGTGGACGAGCGCGGCTTTCTCGGCATCTTTACCGGCGGCCTGACGGCGGCCTCGGCCGGGCTGGGCGCGGCGATCGTCTTCGGCTGCCTTGCCGGCGCGATTTTCCGCCAGAGGGACAAATAGCGCGGCCGGTTCTTGCGCCCGACGCCCCGCCCCCAGAACTTGGGGCGGGGCGTTTTCTCGAGCACAAAATATTGTTACTAAAACGTTTTGGGCAAGCTATTTCTGTCAGATTTCGACAAAAACGTCGAAGGTTGTCGAAAAGAAATTAGGACTATTCCATAAAAATATCTTGCAAATGCTCGAATGTTATGATAAATTATAGTCACCGCAAGGAACGCGGCGCACCGCATGGCGAAAGCCACTGGCAGGCGGTGCGCCGTTTGACGAATCACAGTCGCGGGGGCTTTGCCCCGCAAAAGGGAGGAACAGTTTTTATGGAGAAAATGTACCGGGTCTTGCTTGCCAACAGCAGCGAGGATTTTTCCGCCCGGCTCACGACCGTCCTGCAGCAGACCCAGCGCTACGCCGTGGTCGGCACGGCCTCCGACGGGCTGCGGGCGATGGAGCTGCTCCGGCAGCTTCAGCCGGAGATCCTCGTTGTTGACACCATGCTGCCGCAGGCGGACGGCATCGCGGTCATCAAGGCGGCCGGGGCGATGGAAAAGAAGCCGATGCTGCTCGTTTTGGCGGATTTTATGACGGAGTTCATCTCCGGCGTGCTCGTGTCGATGGGCGTGCAGTACGTCCTGCTCAAGCCGTGCACCGCGCGCAGCGTGCTCGAGCGGCTCGACGAGATGCACAGCGCAATGACCAAATCGCCGCTCGTGCGCAGCCGCGAGGCAAACGTGGTCGCCATGATCACCTCGATGATCCACGAGATCGGCGTGCCGGCGCACATCAAGGGCTACCAGTATCTGCGCGAGGCGATCCTGATCGCCGTCAACGACATGGACGTCATCAACGCCATCACCAAGGTGCTCTATCCGCAGGTCGCCAAGACCTTCGCCACCACGCCCTCGCGCGTGGAGCGCGCCATTCGCCACGCCATTGAGGTCGCGTGGGATCGCGGCGACCTCGACACGCTGCAGCGCTTCTTTGGCTACACCGTCTCGAACACGAAGGGCAAGCCCACAAACAGCGAGTTCATCGCGCTGATCGCCGACAAGCTGCAATTGCAGCTCAAAAACATGGAGCCGATGGCAATTTGACGCACCCTCGGGGCGCAGCCTGCCGAAGACCCCCCTGCTTTCGCCACTTGAAAGCAGGGGGCTCTTGCGATTTGGGGAAAATGAAACGATGATAAGTCGAAAAGCAGTGCTGTTTCTTCAAAATGCACACGCAATATCTTCAAAAAGCGTGCAAAACATATTGATTTTCAGTTGGATTGGTATCTCATTCAAAATTGTAGCTTTTATTTGGTTTTTCCGGGGTGATTATGCGGGAACGGGTCGCCGTTCCCGCGCTTTGCTTTTTCCGCAGGAATAGTTTTCTAAAAACGGGGAATACTCCCGGTAGCGACGCCACGGCGCCGCATACCACGCCGCATCGCGGCAGAATGGAGTGTTTTTGGATGGATCATGAAAAGAAATCCGGCGGCTTTCGGAGCTTCCTGCGGGAGAAGGGCTATTACATCGTCCTGCTGCTGTGCGCGGCGGTCGTCGGCGTATCGGGCTATTTCCTGCTGACCAAGGATCGCGCCGAGCTTCAGACCGACGCGCCCGTCAACGCGACGCTCAGCGAAACGCCCTCGACCGCTTCGACGCTTCCGACGCTCACGCGTCCGACGCTGCCCGAGGCCGAGACGGAAAGCACCGAGCCGCAGGCCGCGCCGCGCCGCAGACCGGTCGAGGGCGAGGCGCTGAACACCTTCGCGGCCGACCAACTGAGCTATAACGAGACGACGCGCGACTGGCGGCTGCACGAGGGCGTCGATCTGCGCGCCGAGCCGGGGCAGGACGTCCTGTGCGCGATGGACGGCACGGTCGTGACGGTCTATGACGACAAGAGCCTCGGCACAACGGTGGTCGTGCGCCACGGCGACGGCTTCACGACGCACTATGCCAACCTCAACGAGCACGTGCCCGTGCAGGTCGGGCAGAGCGTGCAGGCCGGCACGGTGCTTGGAACGGTGGGCAGCACCGCGTGCAGCGAGACGGCCGACGGCCCGCATCTGCATTTTGCGGTCTATTCCAGCCACCAGCCGCAGGATCCGATTGCCTTCCTCTCCGGCCAATGACACAGGGGGGCTGACGCGAATTGGCGTCAGCCCCCCTGCTCCGCGCGACGGCTTGTCATAGACCCGGCCGGCGGCGCATAGGCTTTAGCACGAGACGCACGGGGCGGACGTCCCGATTTGTCAGAGGGAGGGTCTATATGAGCAACATTTACGCCGACATTGCCCGCAGAACGGGCGGCGATATTTACATCGGGGTGGTCGGGCCCGTGCGAACGGGAAAATCGACCTTTATCAAGCGCCTGATGGAGGAGCTGGTCATCCCGAACATCGAGGATCTTTATCAGCGCGAGCGAGCGCGCGACGAGCTGCCGCAGAGCGGCTCGGGCAGGACGATCATGACCGCCGAGCCGAAGTTCGTCCCCGAGGAGGCCGTGGAGATCTCTCCCGACGGCACGGCGACGCTCTCGGTTCGGCTGATCGATTCGGTCGGCTACATGGTCGACGGCGCCATCGGCGCGACGGAGAACGGCGTGCCGCGCATGGTCACAACGCCGTGGGCGGACGAGGAGCTCCCCATGACCGAGGCCGCCGAGCTGGGCACGCGCAAGGTCATGGAGGGGCACTGCACGGCCGGGCTGGTCATCACGACCGACGGGACGGTCACGGACATCCCGCGTTCGGATTACATCGACGCCGAGACGCGCGCCATCGCCGACATGAAGGCCACCGGCAAGCCGTTTCTTGTCATCGTGAACTCCACCGCGCCGCAGGGCGCCGAGGCGCAGACGCTGGCGTCCTATCTCTCCGAGACCTACGGCGTCAGCGCCGTGGCCGCCAATTGCCTGACCCTGCAGGCGGCGGAGCTTCAGGAGCTGCTGACCGAGCTGCTCTATGCCTTCCCCCTGCGGGAGCTGCGGGTGTTCCTCCCGGCGTGGGTGCGCGCGCTCGAGCCGGAGCACCCGCTCAAGGCCGCGCTTTGCGCCGCGCTGCTTGAGCAGGCCTCGCAGATCTCGCGGCTGGCCGAGACGGCGCCGAGGCTGCGGCATCTGACCGAGCTGGAGCAGGTCGCCGACTGCCGCGTGACGGAGGTCGACCTCGGCACCGGGACGGTCTGCTGCGAGCCGGAGCTTTGCGAGGGGCTGTTCTACCGCGTGCTCGGCCAGCGCACGGGCTTTGAGATCGAGAACGACGGCCAGCTTCTCTCCCTGCTGACCGAGCTGGCCGAAATGAAAAAGCAATACGACAAGATCGCCGCGGCGCTCGACGAGGCGCGCGCCACCGGCTACGGCATCGTCATG
Organism: uncultured Eubacteriales bacterium; assembly: GCA_900548795.1. GTDB lineage: Bacteria > Bacillota > Clostridia > Oscillospirales > Oscillospiraceae > JAZOXB01. Next base: position 4,793 of record URLT01000015.1, on the reverse strand, counting down.
CCGACGGCCGAGGAGATGCAGCTCGAGGTGCCGGAGATCGTCCGCCGGGGCGGAAGCTACGGCGTCAAGCTGCGCGCCAGCGCACCGTCGATCCATCTGCTCCGCGCGGACATCCGCGCCGAGATCAGCCCCATCGTCGGCGACGAGCAGCAGTCGCAGGAGCTGCTGCACTACCTGCTCGGCGAGTATGAGGGCAACACCGAGAAGCTCTGGGAGAGCAATATTTTCGGAAAATCCGTCTTTGAGCTGGTCAGCGACGGGCTTGCCGCCAAGCTCACGCGAATGCCGGACGACGCCCGCAGCAAGCTCCGCGACGCGCTCAGCCGCATCATCAACGAGGGCGCCAACGGCCTGATCTGCCTGCTGCTCTGATGCGGAGTTCCGATTTAGGGAACCTCTGATTCAATCGCAAGAGTGGTCAGCGAGGGATTTTGTTCCAAATTGAGGTTTGGAAATCGCAGGAATACTTTGTGTATTTCAAGATTTTCAAACCGACAAGTTGGGGCAAAAGACCCGCTGAGCGCCGCAGACGATTGATTCAGAGGTTCCTTAGGAACGGAGCGGTTTTTTATGGACGAAGGCAGCCCGCCGTTTCTCCCGCAAAACCGATCAAATCTGTCATTGCGAGGAGCGAAGCGACGCGGCAATCTTTAACGTGCGTCGCGGGATGCCGTAACGACAGAAGCAGCACGCAAGCGCCAAGGGAGAAGTCCCTGTGCTTGCGTGCTGTTTTCGAATACACATTATTTTCTTTGTTTTCTTTGTTTTCTTTGTTTTTATTGGGCTTTGTTCCTTTTTCGTCTTTGAATGCACGATGTTCTTCTTTTTTCGTTCCGGGATGCCATGCTGCTCACTTAAAGATTGCCGCGTCGGGCTGCGCCCTCCTCGCAATGACACGGTGGGAACGGGTGCGGTATATACGGAACGTTCCTCCTCGCAATGACAAAACCGGTAGGTCTTGCTTGAAAACCGACGATTTGTGCGGTCCGCCCCGAAGCAGGAGCTTCTCAGGCGCCGACGGTTTTCCGGACGGGCTGCTTGCTTGAAATCAACAAAATCACGCCGAGACAGGAGACAACGGCGCAGACCTGCAGCATTCCTCTCGTGCCGATGCCGTCGATCAGCAGGCCGCCGAAGAGATAGGCCAGCAGGTTTCCCATCGTGTTGGCCGCGCCGAGGTAGGTCTGCCCCTTGACGACGTTTCGCTGCTCAATGATCGAGCCGACATAATAGACCGTGCTGACGGCGAAGAGAGCGAAGCCCATGCTCTGCGTGAGCTGGCCGAGATACAGCCCCCACGCGCCCGGGAGCACGAGGGTGAAAACGAGCCGAAGCGTCATGAACCCCGCCGCAACGACGAGCCAGACGTCACAGCGGACGCGCCGCACCATTTTTGTGAACAGAAACATCACCGGCAGCTCGCAAAGCGCGGCGATCATCAGCGCAGTGCCCTGCACGGCGGAGGCCTCGTCGGCGGACGCGGCGGGGAGCTTGAGCTGCGCGACGCGGAACATGCAGTTGGACAGGGCGTTATGGCCGATATAGAGCAGCACGACCGCCGCCAGCAGGACGGCAAAGCGCCGGTGCAGCCGGAAAAACGCGCCGACGGAGTCCGGCCGCCCGGCCTGCCCATCGGCCTCGCGCATGCCCCTCGGGAAGCACAGAATGGCCGCGCAGAACAGCGCCGCCAACACGGCCGACGAGACCGGCACGGCGTCCATACCGAAGGCCGACGTCAGCAGCGGCTCAACGCGGCAGCCGATGCCGAAAAAGATCGAGCCGATGCCGCGCGCCAGACCGAAATTGATCGGCGTGCCGCCGCGGATGCATTGCATCCCGAGCGCGTTGGAAAAGGACGGAAAGACCTGCAGGCTGACGCAGGCAGCCGTGAAGGCCACGATCGAGCCATAGCCGCTCAGAAGCGGCGCAAGCAGCGCAAGGCTCGCGTTGCAGACGCCGAAGGCGAGCAGGAGCCGCCGCAGGTCGAGCTGCGTGCGGTCGGCAAGGGCAGTCAGGAGCGGCTGAAGCAGCAGCGCGACGCCGGTCGCGATCGCCAGAACAACGCCCGCGACGGAATCCGTCAGGCCGACGCGCTCGGTCAGCCACGGGTTGGAATAGCTCATCAAAAATCCGTATTCGCCCCAGATCAGCGCCTGAAGGACGGAATATCGCGCCGTCGCGCCGCGTGTTTTCATGCTCTGTGCCTCCACTTTCCCGGTTTTCGCCTCGGAACGGGGTGATTTTTTTGATCCGTAATCTTTTTGGGGAGGATAGTATACAGGAAACAGCCTGAAATGTCAATTTCTTTTTTCCCCGGACGGCGCGCGGAGACTGGTTTTTCCTTCGGTATGGCTTGCTTTTTAGAGGAATTTGTAGTATAATTTTATAGAATAACCAGAGCCTGCCCTTTTTCAGGATATTTCAGCCCCGACAGCGGCAGGCCGGCAAAAAAGGAGTCGGCTATGTATTCCAACGCTTATGTCTGGTCCCGTGTTTTGTCCTATTTGGAGCAGCATTCCCCGGCGGTCGCGGTCGCTTCGTTTTTTGACGATGCCGAGGTTGCAGAGCTGACCGCCGAGAAGCTCGTGCTCTATTCCCCCTCTCCGTTCCGCAAGGACGTGATCCTCAACCGCTATACCACCCTCATCAAGGACGCCATGCGCGAGCTGTTTCAGAGCGAGATCGAGCTGGTCGTGCTCGACGAGGACGAATTCCCGCAATATTCCCTCGGCAGCAAGCGCCGCGCCTTCGTGGAGTTCAATTCGCAGTATACCTTCGACACCTTTGTCGTCGGCTCGTCGAACAAGCACGCCTTCTCGGCGGCGGAGGCCGTCGCAGAGGAGCGCACAGACGCCTATAACCCGCTGTTTCTCTATGGCCAGTCCGGCCTCGGCAAGACGCACCTGCTCTATGCCATTGCCAACCGCATCCAGCAGAAGCACCCGGATTATAACATCGTCTATATCAAGGGCGACCAGTTCACAAACGAATTCATTGAGGCCGTGCGAAGCGGCAAAAACTTCGAATTCCGCGACAAATACCGCAATGCCGACCTGTTTTTGATCGACGATATTCAATTTATCGCCGGTAAGGACGCGACGCAGGAGGAATTCTTCCATACCTTTAATACCCTTTATGAAAACCATCGGCAGATCGTTCTGACGAGCGACCGCGTGCCGAGCGACATGCTCCGTCTGGAGGATCGCCTGCGCACGCGCTTCGAGTGGGGCCTGATCGTCGACGTGCAGCCGCCAGACTATGAAACGCGCTGGGCCATCACGAAAAACAAGGCGCTCTCGCTCGGGCTGGAGCTTCCGGACGACGTCTGCGACTACATCGCCGAGAACATCACGAACAACGTCCGCCAGATCGAGGGCACGGTCAAGAAGATCAAGGCCTATCACGACCTGAACAACATGCCCATGGACATCGCGAACGTCTCGCGCGCCATTCAGGATCTTTACAAGGGTAAGGCGCAGACCGTGCCGACGCCGGAGCTGATCATCAGCGAGGTCTGCAGCTTCTACCGCCTCGACGAATCGACGCTGCGCGGCACGCAGAAAAACAAGGGCACGAGCGAGGCGCGGCAGATCGCCATGTACCTGATCCGCAAAATGACAAATCTCTCCCTGCCCGACATCGCCAAGGAATTCGGCAAGAACCACACGACGGTGCTCTACGCCATTCGGCGCATCGAGGAGGAGCTTCCCAACGCCACCAACGGCCTTCAGGACAACATCCGCGACATCAAGGCCAAGATCAATTCGCGCCTGTAAAACAGCCGGGAGGATCGGGCGAGGCAGCGCCGAAATTTTCTCCACAGTCCCTGTTCACTGTGCAGAAATTTCCTGTGCAAAACGCAGGCCGTGGTTGAGCGCGGAAAAACCTGTCAATAACCTTCAAAGGAATGCACAGGCGGGTGTGAATAAAAAAGCCTTGCGCCGCAACGGGTTTACCCGGTTTTGCACATAAGTTTTCCCTACTGACACCATTACTATAATATATCCGTCCTATCTATATCAGAAAGAAAAGCGAGGGAACGAAATGAAGTTTACCTGTGAAAAAGCGATGCTGGTTTCCGCCATCTCCGTGGCGGGGCGCGCCGTCGCCCCGAAGAGCGCGATCCCCTGCTTGGAGGGCATCCTCGTGCGCGCCGGGGTCGGCGTGCAGCTCACCGGCTTCAACCTGGAGACCGGCATCACCGTCAACGTCTCGGCCGACGTCCGCGAGGAGGGCGTTTGCGTCATGCCGTCGCGGCTCTTCTTTGACATTGTGCGCAAGCTGCCCGACGAGACCGTCACCGTCAGCGTCGATGCGGAGCTTCAGGTCTCCATCCGGGGCGGCGGCTCGTCCTTCCAGATCACCGCCATGGACGCCGAGGATTACCCCGAGCTGCCCGACGTCAACACCGGCAAGGGCGTGCATATGCCGCAGAGCGCGCTGCGCGAGATGATCGGCGGGACGATCTTCTCCGTCTCGGAAAGTCAGGCGCGCCCCATCCACACCGGCTGCCTGCTCGAGGTCAGCGACGAGACGATCACCATGGTCGCGGTGGACAGCTTCCGGCTGGCGCGCCGCACGTGGCACAGCCCCGAGCCGATCGGCCGCGAGATGAAATTCGTCGTTCCGGCCACCGGTCTGCGCGAGGTCGAGAAGATCCTCGAGGACAGTGACGAGACCATGAGCTTCACCCTCGGAGAAAAACACATCCTCTTCCAGATCGGCAGCGCAACGCTCGTCTGCCGCGTGCTTGAGGGAGAGTTCATCGACTGGCGGCGGGTCGTTCCGTCCAA
>URLT01000014.1 GCA_900548795.1 uncultured Eubacteriales bacterium | reverse complement strand
AAGTCGCAGCGCTGAAAAGTTACCTTGGCCGAGAGTATGAAACGCTGATCACACAGGACACTGCCTGTCATAGCGTTCCGTCTCCTATGGTGTGGAAGGACTATGTGGCAGCCTTGGAGAAACGGTATACTGGGAAGCTGACCAGTTTTTCCTTCCGCAATAAGGCAATCGGCTGGGAGGGTTACTATATCCGCGCTGAGTTTGATAACGGTAAGGAATTCCGGCAGCCTGCCGCAGAAAATCCCTATCAGCGCGGATTCATCAAAGGGCTGTATTCCCGCAGTTCGTGCTTCTCATGCAAGTTTAAGGGTATCGAGCGTTGCAGCGATATCACGCTGGCGGATTATTGGGGGGTCAAAGATATTCAGCCGGAGGCTTACAACCCGCAGGGAACATCCCTAATCCTTCTGCATAGCGAAAAAGGGCGTGCGTTGCTGGGGAGTTGCAAGGGCAAGCTACAGATTGCAACCGCCGCAGATGACGCGTTTGCCTTTAATCCTGCGTTGCCTTTACCCATTCAGAAGCCCGCGCGTTATAGCGGATTCTGGGCGGGATATGGCAGAACCTCCTTCGACAAGTTGGTTTCCACCTGCTGTAAGCCAACAAGGGAAGAACTGGCAAAAGAGTGGTGGAACAGGAGTCTGTTAGTACGATCTATTCGCAGATTGAAACGGTAACGATGTGTTTTGGCTCGAAACTCTCAAATATACCATGCAATGATGCCAATAGTATATAAAAAAATGATAAGACTGCGCTGGATAACATTGCAATACATACAATTAAGGCGATTCATATACAGAAGAGCGATAAACCCCTCTGCGAGGAGGTGAAAGTTGTTATCGATGAGCTGAGGAAGATGAAGCTGAAGAAATCGGCGAAGAGGGTTGAACGAGGCATTGAAGAGACAGTGATCTACTGCGACTTTCCTAGCAAGTATTGAATGCGCATCCGCACCAGCGATGTGATCGAGCGGACTGTGAGATTCGCCGCAGGACGCGGGTGGCGAGGACGATCCCCAACGGGAATTGTTCCCTGATGCTGGGCTGCGGCATATGGGGCAGGTATCCTCTGGGCAGTAAGATATACGTGAATGAAGCATTTGTGAGCCATGGATCAGGCATTACTGTCCGTATAAGTAGCAGCTATGCCGAAAAGAGTCAAGAGCAAGACAATCGACTTCTGGTGCTCTGTACCTTTGCGTAAATCCTTGACACTACCATAAATGTACAATACGATTAAGTGAACGCAAAACCATATCTTTGCGATTTTAAACAAACATGATTTTATGAAAATGTTGGAGTCATATACGATGGACAACAAGTTACTAAAAAAACTTCAGAATACAGAGCTGGACATTTTGGATGCGATTCACGCCTACTGTGAGGCGCATCAGATCCGCTACTCGCTGTTTTACGGGACGGCGATCGGGGCGGTGCGGCATCAGGGCTTCATTCCGTGGGACGACGATGTGGACATTGCCATGACGCGCGAGAATTACAAAAAATTCTGCACAATCTGGGAAACGACGCCCATGCAGGGTTATTTCCTCCAGAACACGGAGCGCGACCTGCGGAGCGGCATCAATCATGCAAAGATCCGGAAGGACAACACGATCTTACTTTCAAAGGGAGAAAATCCGCACGTTGGGCATCATGGCGTTTGGGTCGATATTTTTATTCTGGATAAGGTTCCGGAAGACCCAAAGCAGGAGCGGTTCATCCGTAAAAACGCCTACAAGTGCTTCCTGCTGACGAGAGCGAATGCGTATAACACGGCGCAGTCAGAGAATTCATAGACTCTCTTTTATCAGACGGTCAATGCGCAACACGGCTGCATGAGGCCGAACAGCGCGTCGATCCGCAGTGAATGTGGCTCGATGCCATAAGCGCAGGGTAAGGAAGATAGATAGATAGGCAGCTGTTTGCTTCAGCAACCAAAAGTTTTGAAACAGCATGTTCAAGTGGGTAGAAAACATGGGGTTCAATTTTTATGCATGGAATCTGTCGACGGTGCTTATACTGGCGGCTGCTTCGGTATCCCTTTGGACGGTTCTTCAGCGATGGATTCCGCGGCGCGTATGGCGCTGGGGCAGCGCGGTGGTGCTGGCGACCGGGGTGTTTCTGATCCTCTGGCTTACGGTTTTGAATCGCGAGCCGTCGGAGGAGCATGTGTTCACGTGGGCGGCGGCCTACACGAACGAATTCTTCCGCGAGATGTTCATGAACGCGGTGCTGTATGTGCCGTTTGGGCTTGCCGCGTGCGGGCTGTTCGGCCACTGGGGCGTGGTTGCCGGACTCGGACTGTCGTTGAGCATAGAAATATGGCAGTATTTTGCGGGAACCGGGCTGGCGCAGGGGACGGACGTGCTCTGCAACACGCTCGGCGCTTCGGTCGGGATGCTGCCGGTCTGGGCGAACCGTCGGCTGACGAGAAAATGAGCGGAAGCGCACGGAAAGCCATACAAAACGTGTAAAAAATGACGATAATTCGGCATAAAGTACAGGCAATTTGTAAGGAAAACAGGGGAAGCAAACGACCGCCGAGGGCAGAAGGACTGCCGGTCGGAGCGATGCAGGACGAAAGACCTTGGGGAATCAATCATCTCCGGCGCTCAGCGGGTATTTTGCCCCAACTGATCGGTTTGAAAATCTTGAAATACGAAAAGGATTCCTGCGATTTCCAAACCTCAATTTGGAAACAAAATCCCTCGCTGACCACTCTTGCGATTGAATCAGAGCTTCCCTTGCAAACTGGGCGAAACGGACGAAAAAAGACGGAATTTCGGGAAAACAGGAGCGGAACGCTCCGCAATGTAAGGAATTTGAAGGATGCGAACAAATGCGGAACAGCTGCTGCTCGAGGCTCTGCGGGCGGCGATCCACGGGGCGTCCGTGAACTGGCGGACGGTCTCGGAGGAGGATTGGAACGCGCTGATGGCGCTCTCCGCGGCGCACAAGGTGCTGCCGCTGGTCGTGCAGGCGTTCTATGGCTGCCCTGCGGCGCAGCAATGGAGCGGTCTGGCACAGGCCAAGCGGCTGAGCCGGGTGCAGGTCGCCTCACAGACGCTGAGAACGTCGGAATTCCTCGAGCTATGCCGCTTTTTGCAGGAACGGGGGCTTCGGCCGCTCGTCGTCAAGGGGATCCTCTGCCGTTCCATATATCCGGAGGGCGAGCTGCGGCAGAGCGCTGACGAGGATCTTTATGCAGCGACGGAGGAATTCGAGCGCTGCTGCGAAGCGTTGCGCGCGTTCGGTATGGTCTGCCCCGGACATGCGGACGAGACGTCGGACTTTGAGATCGGCTGGCGCAAAACGGACAGCCCGCTCTATGTGGAGCTGCACCGCAGCCTGTTTGAGCCGAGCTCGGATGCGCTTGGCGCGCTGCAGACGTTTTTTGACGGAGCGTTCGGCCGCGCCGAGGAATATTGTGTGCAGGACGTGCCGCTCCGGTCGCTTCCGCCGCAGGAGCACCTGCTCTACCTGCTGCTGCACGCCTACAAGCACTTTATCTACAGCGGGTTCGGCATCCGGCAGATCTGCGACATCGGGCTTTGGGCGCAGACCTATGCCGGGCGGATCGATTTTGACGCGCTCGAAGAGCAGCTCCGGCAGGTGCGGGCGGATCGGTTTGCCGAGGCGGTGCTTGCGGCTGCCGAGCAGGAGCTGGGTATACTCGTCGCGGGACGCCGGAAAGCCGTGACCGACTACGCGCCGCTGCTCGAAGACGTGCTTCGCGCCGGCGTTTACGGCTCGTCTGACAAGAGTCGACAGCATTCGGCCGCGCTCACGCTTCGCGCCGTTGAGGCGCGCGGCTCCGGCTCACGCGGCGGCATATGGAGAGCGCTCTTTCCGCGCGCAGCCGATTTGCAGCGCGCCTATCCGGCGCTGAGGGAGCATCCTGTGTTGCTGCCGTATTGCTGGTGCAGGCGGCTCATATCATATCGCAGAGAGACAAAAACCGACGCGGGCAGCTCCGCCGCGCAGAGCCTGAGGTTGGCTCGTGAACGAAAGGAGCTGCTCCGGCGCTACGGAATCATTTGAACGCAAAAAGGAGGCATACGGCGATGAAAAACGACGTTGTAGAAGCAATCATCGAGATCCCATACCGATCGCGCAACAAATACGAGATCGACAAGGAGACCGGCCGCGTGCGGCTTGACCGCGTGCTGTACTCCGCGATGGGCTATCCGGCGGAATACGGCTATCTGGAGCAGACGCTTGCGCCCGACGGCGACCCGCTGGATATTTTGGTGATCGGCACGGAGCCGACCTACCCGGGCTGTGTGGTGCCCTCGCGCGTGATCGGCTACCTGACGATGATCGATGACGGCAAGGAGGATTGTAAGCTGCTGGCTGTCGTCGACTGCGATCCGCGCAACGACAACATACAGGAGCTGAGCGACGTTTCGCCCTTTATCCTCGACGAGATCAAGAATTTCTTTGAAAATTATAAGCATCTGCAGAAGATCGATGTAATCGTCCGCGATTATCACTCCAAGGCCGAGGCGCTGGAGCTGATCGAGGCGTCGCGCGCGAGATATGCGGAAGGGCTTGCGCAATGCGCGCTGTGAGCCCTCCGGGCAGAACGAAAGGGAGGAACAGAAGCATGAAAAGGCTGCTTGCATTGGTCGTGCTGCTGCTCGCTGCGATGGCGGCTTTTTCCGGGTGCAGACCGTGGAGTCCCTTGCCCAACGGAGCGGCGCGGGACGGCTGCGGCCGTGCTCCCGAGGCCTTGTCTTCGCCGCAAGCGGAAAGAGAATATGAAAATCGCTTCAGGGTCTTCTGATACTTAAATATTTTTATCAAGAATCAGTATTAGGTACCTATGTACGCCGGCGGGTGCAAGTTGCTTGTTTTCCGAATCGTTTTTCGGTCTGCCGGCGTGCCGAAAAAGGCTTTTCGACAAGCTGAACCGCCCGACGCTATGGCGTCGGGCGGTTCTTTTATGCGGAGTGTCAGCAGCCGGTGTCTTCGACGTACAGCTCTCTGACAGCGTTGGGGTCTTCCTTGGGCTGCGGATGATCGCGCTTCTCGAAGAATTTCGGGGCGACCTTCGGGAACAGGCAATAGGTCAGAACGTCTTCCTCACACTTTGCCATGCCGGCAGCCTCCTTGCGGTACTGCTCCAGCTCGGGCTTGAGCAGGTCGGCAGGACGGCAGGTGATGACCTTGTCATCACCGATGCACTTTTTGCGAACCTCTTCGTTGACCTTGCCGGGGAGCTTGCCGTATTCGCCGCGAAGCATACCCTTCGACTCGTTCGGAACGATCTTATAGCGCTCGCCCATGATGACGTTCATAACGGCCTGCGTGCCGACGATCTGGCTCGTCGGGGTGACCAGCGGGGGATAGCCGAAGTCCTTGCGGACGCGCGGCACCTCGGCCAGCACCTCGTAGAGCTTGTCCTCCTTGTGGGCATCCTTGAGCTGACCCATCATGTTCGAGAGCATACCGCCCGGAACCTGATACAGCAGCGCCTTCGGGTCTGCGCGCAGAACCTTCGGGTCGAGGATACCCTCCTTCATCATGCGATCGGCGACGCCGCGGAAATGCACGGCGGCCTCGTTGAGCTTATCGAGGCTCAGGCCGGTGTCGCGCTCCGTACCCTCGAGGGTGGCGACCAGCGCCTCGGTGGAGGGCTGGGACGTGCCGTTTGCCATGGCGGACAGGGCGCAGTCAACGATGTCGACGCCGGCCTGCGCGGCCATCAGGTTGACCATGTCGCCGGTGCCTGCGGTGTTATGCGTGTGCAGGTGGATCGGGACGGAGACGTTGTCCTTCAGCTTGCGGACGAGGTCATAGGCGTGGTAGGGCAGGAGCAGGTTTGCCATGTCCTTGATGCAGACGGAGTCTGCACCCATCTTTTCCAGCTCCTTGGCGACGTTGACGAAATAATCGTCGTTGTGCACCGGGCTGACGGTATAGGACAGGGCGACCTCCGCCCAGCCGCCGTATTTCTTGACGGACTCAACGGCCTTTTGCAGATTACGGATGTCGTTCAGCGCGTCAAAAACGCGGACGACGTCGATGCCGTTTTCAATGGACTTCTGGCAGAATTCCTCGACCACGTCGTCGGCATAGTGCTTGTAGCCCAGAATGTTCTGGCCTCGGAACAGCATTTGCAGCTTGGTCTTGGGCATGTGCTTCTTCAGGGTGCGCAGACGCTCCCACGGGTCTTCGTCGAGGAAGCGGATGCAGGCATCGAAGGTGGCGCCGCCCCAGCACTCGATCGACCAGTAGCCCATGTTGTCCAGAAGCTCGCACGCGGGGAGCATGTCCTCGATGCGCATACGGGTCTTGGCCTGCGACTGGTGTGCGTCGCGGAGAATGGTTTCTGTGATATACAGGGGTTTCTTTTCCATATTCTAAAAATCCTCCTTATGCGAACAGGGCAATCAGAACGCCTGCGGCGACGGCGGAGCCGATGACACCGGCAACGTTCGGCCCCATGGCGTGCATGAGCAGGAAGTTGCTCGGGTCTTCCTTCTGACCCTCCTTCTGCGACACACGCGCAGCCATCGGGACGGCGGAGACACCGGCCGAGCCGATGAGCGGGTTGATCTTCTTGCCCTCCGGCAGGAAGAGGTTCATGAACTTGGCAAGCAGGACGCCGCCGGCCGTGCCGAACATGAATGCGAGGACGCACATGAGCAGAATGCCGAGGGTCTTCATCTCGAGGAAGGTCTCCGCCTTGGCCGTCGCGCCGACGGAAACGCCGAGGAAGATGACAACGATGTTCATCAGCTCGTTCTGCGCGGTCTTGGAAAGACGCTCGGTCACGCCGCACTCACGGAAGAGGTTGCCGAGCATCAGGCTGCCGATCAGCGGAGCGGCGCTCGGGACGAGCAGGGCGACAAAGGCGGTGACGACGATCGGGAAGAGAATCTTCTCAGTCTTGGAAACCTTGCGCAGGTTGTCCATGCGGATGAGGCGCTCCTTTTTGGTGGTCAGGCCGCGCATGATGGGCGGCTGAATGACCGGGACGAGCGCCATGTAGGAATAGGCTGCAATGGCGATCGCGCCGAGGAGATTCGGAGCCAGAAGGGAGGTCGTGTAAATGGCGGTCGGGCCGTCCGCGCCGCCGATGATGCCAATGGAGCCGGCCTCATACGGCGTGAAGCCGATCAGCTTTGCGCCGAGGAAGGCGAGGAAAATACCGAGCTGGGCGGCAGCGCCGAGCAGCAGGGTCTTCGGGTTGGCGATCAGCGGGCCAAAGTCGGTGGACGCGCCGACGCCGATGAAGATCAGGCAGGGATAAACGCCCAGCTTGACACCGAGGTAGAGCACGTCGATTAGGCCGAAATTCTTCGAGTCGGAGAAGGCAGCCCAGTTGACATGCCCTCCGGCAAAGATATCAGAGTGATACATCCCGGCGCCCGGCAGGTTCGTCAGCAGCATGCCGAAGGCGATGGGCAGCAGCAGCAGCGGCTCAAAGCCGCGGCCGATGGCGAGGTACATCAGCACGAAGGAGATCAGGATCATGATGACGGATTTCCAGTCGGCTCGCTTGATGAGCTTCATGATACCGGTCTGGTCGGCAAAATTCTCGAGCGCCTCGGCGTTGCTCTGCGCGCCCTTCTGCTCCGTTCCCTCGACCGCTTCCGTTGCGTTGACAGCGGGCTCGGCCGCCTCGTGTGACTTGGAGGCAGCGGATGCGAAGGTGAAGCAAAGGCAGACCAGAAGCGCCAGCACCATCAAGCCGACGGTCAGCCGATGCATCTTTTTGTTATTTTTGAACATAGTCATTCTCCTTTATTAGGCTAATAAACGGAGTTATGCGATGGTGCAAAGCAGAGCGGAGGTCTCGACGGAATCGCCCTTGCGAACGTTGACGCCGGTGATCTTGCCGTCGCAGGGAGCCTGGATCTCATTTTCCATTTTCATGGCCTCGAGAATAACGAGAACCTGCCCGCGCTTGACGCTCTGACCGGCCTGAACCTTAACGTCCAGGATCGTGCCGGGCATCGGCGCATTGACCTTCGTTCCGGCGCCGACGGGAGCGGCAGCGGGCTTTGCGGCGGGAGCAGGGGCGGCGGCCGGTGCGCTCTTGGCGGCAGAGGCGTCCATTTCTTCGATCTCGATCTCGTACAGAGAACCGTTTACGTTAACGCGATACTTTTTCATAGTTTTGACCTTTCCTCTCTACTTGTTAGGCTTTTTTGATGGACAGGATGCGGATTGCGGAAGCGTCGGTGCCGCTGGCTTCGGCGATGGCTGCCGAAACGGCTGCGACAAATTCCGCGCGGTTGGGGATCGTGTCATCGACCGCTGCTTGGACGGGCTCGGATGCCTGCGCGGCCTGCTCCTTCTTGCCCATGCCGCGGCACAGCGCACCGAGCAGGTAGCAAAGCAGGATGATGAGCGTCAGGACAACGAAAACCGTGCAGAGTCCCATGACAACAACAAACCAGTCTTGCATTGTATTCCTCCTTTGAAAAATACTGTATGTTACCAAAGGCAATTTCAGAAATTGCCGAGTGGCCGGTGGAAAGAGCAGCTCACTTGATCGTAAAATCGACGGAGGCCAACGGCTTGCCGTTGATATAGACCTCAAGTGTATAGGTGCCGACGGCGCTGATCTTCGAGTTGTTGGCGCGGGGCAGGGGAACGATGCTGACGTTCCGCCCCCACGACCAGAGCTCGTCCCAGACAACGTCGGTCAGCGGCGTGTCGTTGACGACGTAGCCGCTCTCCTTGTCGCGCAGGGCGTAGGTGATCTGCACCGTGTCGCCCGAGTCGTTCAGCCGCGCCAGCTCGAGCAGCAGGACGATGCTGTCGCTCTTGGAGAACACGTTGTCCTCACGTTGGTAGTCATCCGTCAGCTCGTCGATGTTGGCATTGTCGGCGTTGTCGGAGAAGCCCTCCGGCTCGACATAGAGCGTGAGCGTTGCGTCCTCGCCGTCGACGTTGTAATCCGAGAATGCGGCGGCCTCGTCGGTCTTGACTGTGATCTTGGAGTCGCCGAAGATCTGCATCGAGCCGTCCTCGGGGAGCGCAACGAGGCTGATCTCATATTCGGTGTTCGGCAGAAGTCCGGTGAGCACCTGACTGGTGCCCATGATCGGCTCGCCGTCAGACTGCGGCATATACGGATCGTGGACACTGCCGACGGTGTTGTAGTAAATGCGCCAGCCGCCCTCGGGCGTGCCCATGGGCGCCTCCCACGAGACCTCGATGTTGCCGTCGCGGTTCGACTCGGCCTTGAGATTCTTGACAAGGATCGGGTTGGCCGGGATGACGATCGTCGCAGGGTCGTCCATGCCTCTTGCAAGGATGGAGACTGTGTTTTCCACTGTGAAATCCTGGATCGGGAGCTTGCAGGAGTTGGTCTTGGCCACGGCGTTGAGGATCTCCTCGCCGTCGACCGTGCAGACGATGCTCCACTCGTCCGGGACATTCTCGCCGACCGTCCAGCTCAGATTCACGCCGTCGTCGACAACGCTCTCGATCTTGAGGTCGCTGACCTCGACGACCGGCAGCAGCTCATAGGTCACGCTGGTCTCGCCGTCGAGATAGACCTCCTCGGAGGCCGCGAGGGTGAAGGTGTAGGACTGATTCATTTCCAGACCGGTGATCAGGCAGGAATCGCCCTGGAAGCTGAACGGCTGCGAGGGGGTCGAGCCCTCGGCGTCGTTGACATAGGAAACGAACCATTCCGCCGGAGTCGGGCCGTCGTGGGCAAAGCTCAGAAGCACCTCGCCCTCGGCGTCGCCGCGCCGCGCCGTGAAGTCGGAAATATCCGTGGCCTCGGCGGTCGTGACGGTGATGGCATAGGCGTCGGCATTGAGCAGCTTGTGGTAGGCCGCGCCGGAGACGGAGACGGTGTAGTCGTTCTCGGCGGACAGACCGGTGAAGGTGAACTGCTTGCCGTTGCGGGAGACATCGAAGGTGTTGCCGTAGCGGTCGGTGCAGGTCAGCACGAAGCGGTTCGGCGCGTCGTTCGTCGCAAGCTCGACCGTCAGGGAATCGGGCGTGACCTTGACGATGTTGATCTGAGAGACATTGACCAGATACCACGTCAGGATGAAGTAGACGGCGCCGCCAATGGCCAGCAGGAGCGCGGCCAGCGTGCAGATCAGGCCAACACGGCGCTTCTTGGGCGGCTCGTCATCGTCGTCCTCGTCCTCCTCGTCGTCCTTGTCGTCATCGTCTTCATATTCGTCGTCCCCGTTCGACTTGTCGTCGACGTAATCGGCGTGGGCGTCCTCTCGCTTGAGCGTCAGCGCTTCGTTCGGTTCGGCGGGAACGGGGCGCGGCGCTTCCTCGGGCACCGAGCCGACCACCGCGTTGACCGAGGCGATCAGGTCGTCGATGTCGTCCGTTTTTTGCTTTTCCTCCGGCTCGGGCGGCTCGGCCGGCTTGTCCTGCGCGGCGGGCTGCGCTGCGTCCGGGGAGAAATTCTTGCGGAAATTCTCGTCGAGCTGCTCGGCGTCCGTCATGCGAACCGGCCCCGGCTCGACGGCCTCCGCCTCGTCCGACGGAGCGACCGGCTCCTCTGCGGCGACGATGGGCGGGATGACCAGAGAGTCCGCCAGCTCGTTGCGCTGCATATAGAGCGTGAGCGCCTGCTTCAGCTCCTCGGGCGTCTGGTAACGGTCGTTGATCTGGAAGGCGCAGGCCTTCTGGATGATGCCCGCCAGCTCGTAGTCGGCGTAGATCGGCGTGGGCATGGGCTTGCCGGTCTTGCGGAGCTTGTCGGCCATGTTCTCGGACGTGCTTTCGTCCTCAAAGGGGACGTGATTCGCATTATAAATGCGGTAGAGCACCATGCCCAGCGCATAAAGGTCAACGGTCGGGTTGACGCCCGCGCTGATGTCGGAAAGCTCCGGCGCGGCATAGGAGCCGACGTATTCCTCGGGGATGCAGGAGAACCGCAGATCCTCCAGCGCGACCAGACCGAGGTCGCCGAGCACGAATTTTCCGCTCGGGAGCAGATAGATCGTGTCCGGCGTCAGGTTGCCGAAAAGATACCCGGCCTCGCGGCAGGCCGCCAGCGCATCGCAAAGGTCGATGCCCATGTTGATCGCACAGAGATTGGTGATGGAGCGATCGGCAAGGATGCTGCTCAGCGGCACGCACAGCGGACAGAGTATGTAGATGTCATACCCGATCTCGCCGTTCTGCTTTTTTTCGACCTGATAGCCGTCCAAGGCGACAAAGTGCCCGCCCTCGGCCAGCTTCTTTTCCTGCTCCAGCTCGGAGCGGATCTCGTCGACCACGCGGCCGTAATAGGCCTGCACGGCCTCCTCGTCGGCATAGGCGCCGGAGAGAATCAGCGCCTGTGCCTTGCTCTGCGACTCGGGCACGGAGAGCACCCGAAGAACAAAGCGCTCGTCGGTATTTTCGCGTTTGAGAATAATATGTTCATGACCGGCGGAATCTGTTTCGGTCTTCACGACCGACATGTGGTCCAAAAGGGGAGATACCATCCTGAATTCGGACATTCTATAACGCCTCCTTAAAAAGCTCAACTTCTCACAAATATATACTATGACATTTTTTCAAAAAAATCAATAAGATTCTTGCCATATTCCAAAGAAAATGATATGATAGGGAAAACTCAGCTCGAGATACGGGCGCGAAAGGAGCTTTTAGCGCAGTTTTGCGTGGAGAATATGGAGTTAAAAGTCGTTTGCCGCTATTGCGGCACAGTTTATTCCGCAGAGGATCCCTGCTGCCCGCTCTGCGGCGGAAATCACAGCCAGCCGGTCAGTGAGGCAGCTCCGCAGGAGCTGACCGGTCTTTCCGAGCAGCCGAGAGAGCATACCGCAATGCCGGAGCTGCCGCCGGAGGCGGCCAAAGAGCCGGTCGAGGAGCCGCTCGAGGAGACGGAGCAGACCGGGGAGCAGCCTGAGCTGCCGGAGAAGCCGAAGCAGCCGAAAAAGAAGAAAAAGAAAAAGCCGGCCGAGCCGCAGCCGCCGGAGCAGCCGGAAAAGGGCAATCGTGGCTTCCTGATCGCAACGGTGCTCTTCCTGCTGATGGCCGTGCTCGTGATGACCTATTTCATCGGCGACCTGCTGGGCTACTGGCCCGGGCTGGAGGACAAGCTCAAGCACGAGATCGTCTATCCGAATACGGACGCCACCGAGCGCTGTGAGCAGCTCGAGCTTTCGCCCAACCGCATCGACTTCAACGAGGTGGGTCAGCTCCGCGAGCTGAAGATCGCCATCAACGGCGATTGCGGCGAGACGGTCTATTGCAGCAGCGAGAACGAGTCTGTCGCAACGGTCAGCCCGGAGGCGCGAACCTCGGCCGAGGCGGATATGAAATACGTCGTATTCAAGATCAGCGCCGTCTCAACCGGAGAGACGTCGATCGTCGTGAGCTGCGGGAGCAAAAAAGCATACTGCACGGTGATGTGCGATTTTGAGATGCCGACGACGACGGAGACAATGCCCGACGCGCTGCCGAGCGGCTATAAGCCCGAGCTGAACTACTCCAAGGACATTACGCTCACGGGCGAGGGCGCGCAGAAGCAGCTCGAGGTCATCAACCTGCCGGAGGGCTACACGGTCAACTGGTCGACCAACGACCCGGAGACTGCGACGATCGACAAGACGGGTCTGGTCACGGCGATCGACGAGGGAACGGTGACGATCGTGGCCGAGGTCGGCGGCAAGACCGCGCGCATCAACGTGATCTGCGATTTCAGCGGCGATGCCGAGGGCACGGCGCATCTGGAGATCACGGACGCAACGGTCAGCGTCGGCGAGTCCTTCATGCTCTATCTTTATAACGACTTTGGCGAGCACGTTGACGGCGCGAGCTATAAAGTGGTCGACCCGTCCGTCTGCTCGATCATCGACAACGAGGTCGTGGCGCTCTCACCCGGCACGACCGAGATCGTCATCACCTACAACGGCATGGAATACATCTGCATCGTCCGCGTGCAGTATTAACACCATATTATACACCGTATTATATTGATAAAACCAGCATGACGAAAGCAAGCAGCCCGACGGCCAATCCGCCGGGCTGCTTGCTTTGAGCTTATAGGATCTCGACCATTCTCGTGCCCATGAAGCGCCGGTCGAGCTTGCCGAACAGCTTGGTAATGGGCGAGTATTTGGCGATCAGATAGCCGTATTCGGCGACGGCAACGCCCGCGAAGACGTCCCAAAGCACGTGCTGCTTGATGAAGAGCGTTGAGAGGAAGACGAGCAGCGTGCCGACGGTGCAGGCCAGACGCGTGAAGACCGGGTGGCGCAGGTTCTTCGTGTCATAGAGGCAGCGGGTGCCGAGCCACGAGACAAAGCAGTGGATCGACGGGAACAGATTCGTCGGCGTGTCGATCCAGAAGATGAAACGCATCAGGAGCCCGGTCGCGCCGCCGACCGTGACCTCGGGACGAACGTTGACCGTCGGCGTGATGACGAAGCAGAGGAAGCACACAAGCTTTGCAATGAAATCTGCGGCGGCCAGCCGGCACGCGCGCTCGGGGCTTTCGCGCGCGACGGTCGTGTATTGATAGACCCAGAAAAGGAAGGTCGCAACATAGACCCACACCCAGCCCGGGCGGAAGGGAACCAGCAGGTCGAACAGTTCGGTCAGGTCATATGTACGCGCTGAGCCGAAGAGAAGCTGAAGCAGCTTTGGGACGCTGTAGGCGAATAGATTCATCAGTCCGGTCGTGAGCAGCGGAAGGATCGCATAGATCGGAATGAAGCGACGCCAATTGCGTCGGAGCATAAAAAATCACCTCGATCAGTTAGAATCGAGGTGATTATAACACAGGAGCGCATGGAAAGTCAATATCCGTCTGCCTTTGATGCCTGCCCCATGAAGCGCAGGTCAAAGCGCATGAGGATCGCAGCGACCTGTGCGCGGGTGGCTGCCTCCTTTGGCGCAAGGCGGCCGTCGTCCGAGGCGCTCAGAAGGCCGCTCTCGACTGCCCACGAAAACTCCGTCCGCGCGCCCGCGCTGACTGCGTCTCCGTCAGAGAAATCTGCGAGATTGCCGCTGTCGCGCACGGTTCGCCCGGTGTACATCGCGTAGCGGCCGAGGCTGCGGGCAATATCCTCGCGGGTGACCGGCGCATCGGGACGGAAGCGGTAGTCCGTGTCGGCGGCGCGGGTGATGTTCCAAAGCTCCGCCCATGTCACGGCCTTGGCATACCAGCTTTCGGCCGGGACGTCGTCATAGATCTGCGTGGCAATGACGCTCGGCGAGCCGGCGAGATGCCACAGCGCCGTGATGAAGGAGGCGCGGGTCATTGGCTCGTCCGGCGCGAAGGCGTGCTCATCGCTTCCCGACATGATCTGCTTTTTCAGAACGTAATCCACGCTCTCGTGGTACCACGACGCCTTGTCCACATCCGCAAGCCGGCTGCTGTAGCAGATGTCCTCGCGAAAGGTGACGCGAAGCGTGCAGTCGGCCGTCGGCGGGGCCCGCCGGCTCGACGGCGCAGTCCTCAAAGCTGTAATCCTCCTGCGGATGCACGACGTAGAAGCTGCCCATGTGCTCGATGCTGCCGCCGACCCCGGCCTCCGTCTCAACGGTGCAGGACAGGACGCCGTGCAGCGGCACCGTGAGCGGGTAGGGCTCCACGGCACCCTGCTCCGGAACGCGGGGATCGGTCTGACCCAGTGATTCCGGCTGGGTGTACAGTCCCTCGGCGCAGTAGCGGCTGATCGTCACGTCCGTGCCGCTCAGCGTCAGGACGGTCATGGTCAGCGTGTTGTTTTCCGTGCTGGCCGAGTAGCCCATGTAGCCGGCGTTCAGATATGTGAAGTTCAGCTCATGGTCGTTGCGCGAGACGGCGTCATGGCCGTCAAAATTGATGTCGAGAAGCTGACCGCGCGCGACGTAATTGACTGCGCCGCCCCAACTGTTCTCGAAATCCGAGCCGGTATGGTTGTGGCCGTAGATATAAAACAGGTTCAGAGCGCCGCAGGTGTCGTTGACGGCGCGGAAGATCAGGTTGGCGTAGGTGTTGTCACGCCCGTCGTAGCGCGAGGAATGGTGCAGCGGGAGGTGGCTGAGAAACAGGATCGGGCGCTGCTCGCCCCGGTCGGCCAGCGCCTGCAGATCGGCGCGGATGCGGTCGGCGGTCTGCTGCACGGTCGCGCGCGCGGTCTCGTCGACCTCATACGACGGGAATTGATCCTCGTTGACCACGTAGACAAGATAGGGCGCGTCGTCTGAGGCGGGCTGGAGCCCGTCGGAGGCGAGCTGAGGCGTGTCGGCGCGGTCGTGGTTGCCCTGCGCGAAGAGCAGGGTGTGCGAGGCGGCATAGCCGACGCCGAAATAAACGTCGAGCTGCTGCGTCAGATAGCCGATGCCCTCCTCGGCCGTGCCGATGAGGCTGCCGTCGGCGGAGACGGCGTCGGCAGGATGGTCTCCGTAGTCGCCGACAAAGCAAACTGCGTCCGGCTTCTCGCCGGAGCCGGCCACGGACTGGAGCAGCGCCCGCACGGCCTGCGCGCGCGGCTGCTCGTCGATCGGCGTCTGGTCATAGAGATGGGGATCGTCGCCGCAGGCGTTTTGAAAATCCGAGGCAAGCAGAATGCGCACCGGAGAAACGCGGCCGGGGTGCGGAGCGGCCAGCCCGCTCGAGCTGAGGAACAGACAGAATGCGGCGAGGATCGCGGTGATCTTGCTCATACGCCGTCCTCCGTGCGCCCGCTGCCCTCGCGGAAGGCAAACAGACGCTGACCGAGGTAATTGAGAACGACGAACAGCCCCATTCCGACGAGCATGGCGGCGTTGTCGCGCAGCTTCGGCGCGGAATTTGCCAGAAGCAGGAGCATGAGCTGCTTTGCACCGCCATAGGCGAGCAGATAGCAGGCGCTGATGTTCAGCGCGAAGCGCAGAACCGGCCGCCAGCCGCGCTCGCGGTTGCGGAAGGTGAAGTATTTATTGAGAAAATAGCTCAAAATGCTGCCGAAAAAATAGTTCGCGGCCGAGGAGATCCAGTAGCCGGTGCTGCCGTAGGCCTCGAGCCAGCAGTTATAAAGCACGAACATCAGCGTCGTGCCAAACAGAGTGTTCACCACGCCCACGAGCAGGAACCGCAGCATTTTGGCGTCAAATAAGCCTTTGATTTTTTTCCACATGGTTTCCTCCGAGGATTATTCCCAGCATGTCCAGACCTCGCCGGAGCTGGAAACGGTAAAGATCGGCCTGCCGTCCGTGCTGTCATAGCGGAGCACGACGGTCAGCCTGTCCATGGCGAGCTGCGCCATGACGTCCAGCCGCAGAAGCTCTGCGGTTGCCTGATAGGTCTGCGGCGCCGTCTCGTCGCAGTAGATCCTTGCACCGCCGGAAACGGCTGTCTCATAGCTCAGAGCAGACGTGCGCGTGACGGTCAGCGTGGCGCTCTGCGCGTCGTAGGAGCAGCCGTATTCCGGCCAGCTCTGCCGGACATAGCCCTCCACGGCGAGCCGGTCGCTGTCCTGCCCGACGGCGGGCGGCAGATCGGACGAGCTGGAATAGAGCCGGACAAAGCGCACGCACAGCCAGACCGACAGCGCCAGCAGCAGCGCAAGAGCAACAGCCAGCAGGAGCAAAACGGTTCTTTTTTTCAAAATCGAAGCGTACCGCCTTTTCTTCAGAATGCGACGGAGCGTGCCAATTTCTGCCCGGATCGGACAAAGCCGGGCGATTCCTTGACAGCCGCGTCGGTTGATGCTACAATATGATGGAGCTGGGGGCGCTTGCGCCCCCGAAAGGATGGAGCTTATGGAACCGATCGATCTGGCCTTTGCCTGCTACCTGCTCGGCATGAATCTGCTCGCCCTGCTTTTGATGGGGGCGGATAAATCCCTCGCGCGGCGGCACAAGTGGCGCATTGCCGAGCGCACCCTTTTTCTGACGGCTGCACTCGGCGGCGCATTCGGCGCGTGGCTGGGGATGTATCTCTTCCGCCACAAGACCAAGCATTGGTATTTTGTTGCATTCATGCCGTTGCTCAGCGCGCTCTGGGTCGCTGCGATCGTGCTGATCTTCCTCTGAGCGGTCAGCTCCTGAGCTTGTGGCGCGTGCCGTCCGGCTCGACGATCACGGTGTTGTCGAGCTGAGCGGACAGATTTTCCCGCACGGAGGCAATGTAACGATTGCGAAGCGCCTCGCGCTCCTTCATCTCCTCGGCGGTCAGCCCCTCGGCCTTGGCCTTCTTGGCCAGCTCGTTGATGCGGGCGATCACTTCCTGCATTGTCATTTGCATCATCTCCCGACAACATCATAGCGTATTTGCGCCGATGTGTCAAGAACGGAGCGTCTATGAATTCAAAGGAACATGTGATGATCATCGGTGGCGGAGCCTCCGGCATGATGGCCGCGCTGACCGCCTCGGAGCGGCCGGAGCGCTCCGTTTTGCTGCTGGAGCGGCAGACGCGCACCGGGAGAAAGCTCCTTGCGACCGGCAACGGCCGCTGCAATCTCTCGAACCGGCGGCTCTCGCCGGCGCACTATCACGGCGAGCAGCCGGGATTCGTTCGCCCGGCACTCGAGGCGTTCGATTCTGAGGCGGCGACGGATTATTTCCGCTCGCTTGGGCTTCTGACCGTGACGGAGCCGTCCGGCCGGGTCTATCCGGCTTCGGACAGCGCCAACAGCGTCGCCGATGTGCTGCGGCTGACGCTCTGCCAGCGCCCGAATGTCACGGTGCGCACCGCCAGTGAGGTGCTCTCTCTGCGGCGGGATTCGGCGGGCTTCGCCGCAGACACGGCCGAGACCACCTTCCGCGCCGACTGCGCGATCGTTTGCGCCGGCGGCCTCGCCGGGACCAAGCTCGGCGGCGTCGACCTTGGCTACCGGCTGCTTCAGGGGCTCGGGCATCGGCGCACGCGGCTTTATCCCGCGCTCGTTCAGGTGCGCACGGAGACGGGCTTCGTCCGCTCGCTCAAGGGCGTGCGCTGCGACGCCGAGGTGCGCTACGGGCGCGAGGTGCGCCGCGGGGAGCTGCAATTCACCGAATATGGCGTCAGCGGCCCCGTGATCTTCGAGCTTTCTCGGAGCATTTCCGTCTGCGGCGGGGGAGAGCTGACGCTCGACCTGCTGCCTGTGCTCTCTGAGGAGGAGCTGCTTGCGCTTCTGAGGGCGCGCTGCGCGGCGCTTCCGGCGCTTCCGGCCGAGGAGCTGCTGACCGGTGTGCTGCATAACCGCCTCGGCCGCAGCGTGCTGCGCGCCTGCGGCTATCGCTTCGAGCAGAGCTGCGCGAGCGTGGACGATCTGCCGCGTATCTGCCGCGCCGTGAAGCGCTTCTCCCTACGCGTTGAGGGCGTAATGGGGATGGATGCGGCGCAGGTGACGGCCGGCGGCATCCGCACGGCGGAGTTTGACCCTCAAACGCTGCAAAGCCGTCTCTGCCCCGGCCTGTATGCCGCCGGGGAGGTGCTGGACGTCGACGGCGACTGCGGCGGCTATAACCTGCAATGGGCGTGGGCCAGCGGGCGCCTTGCGGGAAAATTGCTGGAGTGAGCTATGATTCGTATTCGTGATCTGACGATCCCGGTCGGGCAGGAGCCGACGGCTCTGCTGTATCTTGCGGCGCAGGCGCTGCATGTCCACACGTCCGAGATCGCCTCCCTTGAAATTTTCCGGCGCTCGCTCGATGCGAGAAAAAAGCCGGAGCTGCTGTGGGTCTACACGCTTGACGTGACCCTGCGCGCCGGCGAGAGCGCCGTTCTGCGCCGCTGCCGCGACCGCAGGATCACGCGCGAGACCCCTTATTATTATCAGATCCCCGCCTGCCGAAGCAGCGAGCGGCCGGTCGTGGTCGGCTTCGGCCCTGCGGGCATGTTTGCCGCGCTGGTGCTTGCCAAGGCCGGCCTGCGGCCGATCGTGCTCGAGCGCGGAGAGGCTGCGCCGGAGCGCCGCGCCAAGGTCGAGGCGTTCTGGAACGGCGCGCCGCTCGACCCGGAGTCGAACGTTCAGTTCGGCGAGGGCGGGGCGGGCACATTCTCAGACGGCAAGCTCAACACGGGCACGAAAAACGTGCGCTCCCGCTGGGTGCTGCAACAATTTGTCAAGCATGGCGCGCAGGAGGAGATCCTCTATGACGCCAAGCCGCATATCGGCACGGATGTGCTTTTCTCGGTCGTCCAGCGGCTTCGCGGGACGGTCGAGCGGCTCGGCGGCGAGGTGCGCTTCGGCGCAAGGCTGATCGGTATTGAACGGGAAAACGGCGAGGTCGCGGCGGTGCGCTATGTCTGCCGCGGAGAGGAACGGCGGCTTGCCTGCCGATCGGTCATCCTTGCCGTCGGGCACAGTGCGCGCGACACGCTGCGGGCGCTTGCCGCCGAGGGCATCGCAATGGAGCCGAAGGCGTTTTCCATGGGTGTGCGCATCGAGCAGCGTCAGGCGGACATCGACGAGGCGCAATACGGTGCGACGCGGCCGGAGTCCGTGCCGCCTGCGGATTACAAGCTCAACGTCCGTCTGCCGGACGGCTCGTCGGCCTATACCTTCTGCATGTGCCCCGGCGGCCACGTGGTCGCGGCGGCGTCGCAGCTCGGCGGCGTTGTGACAAACGGCATGAGCAATGCGGCGCGCGAGGGCGAGAACGCCAATGCGGCGCTTTTGGTCACGCTGACGCCGGAGCATTTTCCGTATCCGGGCGCGTTCGGCGGGATGCAGTGGCAGGAGGAGCTGGAGCGGCGCGCCTTCGCCGCCGGTGGGTCGGACTATCGCGCCCCGGCGCAGACCGTGGTGGATTTTCTGAAGCGGGTGCCGTCCGAGCGTCTGGGCGCGGTGCGCCCGAGCTATCGGCCGGGCGTCACACTCTGCGACCTGCACGACGTTTTGCCGAAATGCATCACCGACACGCTCGAGCAGGCGCTCCCGGCATTGGACGGGCGGCTGCGTGGCTTTGCCGCGCCGGATGCGGTTCTGACCGCGCCGGAGACGCGCAGCTCCTCGCCGGTGCGCATTGTGCGCGACGAGACGATGCAGGCCGCTCTGCGCGGGCTTTTCCCCTGCGGGGAGGGCGCGGGCTACGCGGGCGGCATCATGAGCGCCGCCGTCGACGGAATGCTCTGCGCCGAGGCCGTGTTGAACAAAATAAACAACGAGGAGGCTTCCGAATGAACGAGAATCGGAATTTTGCGCCGACGTGCATGATCGACTGGAGCAGGATACCCGTCTGGGCATGGCCCGCCCCAAGGCCGGAGCGCTGTCTGCTTGATGCCGGAATGCTCGAGAGCCGAAGCGCCGAATGGGAGCAGCGCCGCGCGCTGAAGCTCGCGCGCCGCCGACTGGGAAACGCCAACGGCGTGATGATGCTGTGGCATCTGTGTATGCTCGTCATTCAGATCAGCGCGATGCTGATCGGCTTTGCCGCGTCGGAGCTCGAGACGGCCATGGGCTACGGCTACCTGCTGTTCGGCATTCTCTCGCCGCTGCTCGTTTTGATCTGGAAAAAGCCGCGCTATTACCGCACGCACGTCTTTGCCAAGCGGGGCAGTCCGTCCCTCGGACTTGTGCTTCTGTGGGTGCTGCTGCTGCTCGGCATTCAGGGTGCGTCCGACGTTGTGCAGCGGATACTGCGGCCGATCACCTCGCTTTTCGGCGACGGCAGCGCCGCCGTTGAGCCGGAAACAAGCTGGCAGATGATCGTCTATACGGCGGTGCTTGCGCCGATCGGGGAGGAGATTCTGTTTCGCGGGCTGCTCCTGCGCACGGCGCAGCCCTATGGCCGCCGTCTGGCTATCTTTACATCCGCTATGTTTTTTGCGCTGATGCACGGCAATCAGACTCAGGGCATTTTTGCCTTCTGCTTCGGTCTGCTGGCGGCCTATGTCACGCTGGAATATTCCATTGTCTGGGCGATGCTTCTGCATTTTCTGAATAACTCGCTTCTGGCCTATGGCCTGAGCGCGCTGATGCAATCCATGAACACGCTGTGGCAGCTCTTCACGATTTTGGCGGTGTTTTATCTGCCGATGCTGGCCTCGATCATTTTGCTGATCGTCAAGCACCGGAATATTTCCGCCTATCTGCGGCAGGAACGCCCGCTCAAGCTCTGGAAAAAGGCCTATTTCTCCGCCCCGTGGACGATCGTCGCGCTCGTGGTGTTTGGCTTGAACGTCGTTTTTTGCCTTCTGGTGCTCGGAATTTGAATTCCCCGTTGCATCTGCGCGAATTTTGTTGTAAAATAGACTGGTATCATCGGATGCGCCGCGAAATTGCCGCCGTTTCGGTACAAATCCGTCTCACGCTCATACAATGGCTATGAGGTGATGACTGTGCTTACGAATCTATTGCTTGCTTCGCTCGCCGCGCTTGGCCTGCTCCTGCTGCTGTGGCTTGGCTTTCAGGCGCTTCTGACGCCGATGCCGAGGCACTGCGTCCATGTGATCCCCCTGCGCGGCGGTAATGCGGCGGCCGTGCTTCGCGCCGCCCTGCGGCGGCGGTGCGACGGCGATCTGCGCGGACGTCTGATCTTTGTCGACTGCGGCATGGACGCCGAGTCGCAGATCGCAGCGCAGATCCTTCTGCGGCGGCAGAGCGCGGTGCTCTGCGCACCGGAGCAGCTTTGCCAATACATGACCCAAATGATGAAGGACGAGACCGCCTGAGCGGTTTTCGGACGGAAACGGAGCTTGAACAACTTGGAACAGGAACTCATCAGCGGAACGATTGCCGCCGTGGTTTTTCAAAATCAGGAGAACGGCTATGCGGTCGTCAAGCTGGCAAGCGAGGAGGGCTCCCTGATCACCGTCGTGGGGATCATTCCGGTGGCCGTCGCGGGCGAACGCCTGATCGTGACCGGCCGCTGGAGCACCCACAGCAGCTACGGCCGACAGTTTGAGGCGGAGTTTTTGGAGCGCCTCCTGCCGGATACGACCAACCAGATCCTTGCCTATCTTTCCTCGAGGGCGGTTCGCGGCATTGGCCCGCGCACGGCCGAGAAGATCGTCAAGCGCTTCGGAGACAGCGCCCTGCGCATCCTCGACACCGAGCCGGAGCGTCTGGCGGAGCTGGACGGCATTTCAAAGAAAAAAGCGCTCGAAATGGGGCGATCCTTCCGGAAACAGGTCGGGATTCGTCGCCTGATCGAGTTTTTAACGACCTACCATATCCCGCCGGAGGTCGCCGTGCGCGTCTACCGCGTCTATGGCGAGCGAGCTATGGAGCTGGTGCACGAGAATCCCTATCTGCTGGCGCAGCCGCAGTTCGGCGCCTCCTTCACCGGCGCGGACACGCTGGCGCTCGAGCTGGGGCTTGACGGCGGCGACGACCGCCGTGTGGAGGCCGGGACGATTTTTGAGCTGCGCCACAACCTCAACAACGGCCACACGTTCCTGCCGCTGGATAAGCTTGCGGCGGCTACGGCCGCCATGCTGGAGCTGGATGGCGCGTCCGTCGAGGCGGCGCTTGATCGGCTTCAGGCGCTCGGGCAGGTCGAGCTGGACACAGTCGCAGGACTGACGGCGGTCTATCTGCCGGAATATCACGAGGCGGAGACCTACATCACGCACCGCGTGCTGCAAATGGCGGCCGCGCAGGCTGCGCCGCCGAAGGGGCTGGAGCGCGAGCTGGATCGGATCGAGCGCCAGCAAGGGCTTGCCTATGCCGCTCTGCAGCGCGAGGCGATCGTTGCTGCGGCGCAGGGGCGCCTGCTGATCCTGACCGGCGGCCCCGGCACCGGTAAGACGACGACCTTGGCCGGGATCCTGCGGCTTTTTGAGCAAAAGGGGCTCAAGACCCTTCTGGCTGCGCCGACCGGCCGCGCGGCCAAGCGTCTGTCCGAACTGACCGGAAGCGAGGCCTCGACGATTCACCGCCTGCTCGAGGCGCAGATCTCACCGGAGACGGGGGAAATGTATTTCACGCGCGACGAGGACAATCCGCTTGCGTGCGATGCGCTGATCGTCGACGAAACGTCGATGGTCGACGTGCTGCTCATGCACAGCCTGCTTTTGGCGCTTCCGGAGCAGGCGCGGCTGATTCTGGTCGGCGACGCAGACCAGCTCCCGAGCGTCGGCGCGGGAAATCTGTTTTCCGATCTGATCCGCAGCGGGCGCGTGCGCACCGTGGCGCTGACGGAGATCTTCCGGCAGGCGCAGCAGAGCCTCATCGTGATGAACGCGCATGCCGTCAACCGCGGCGAGCTGCCTGTGCTGACGGCGAACGACCGCGATTTCTTCTTCCTGCGTCGGCGCACGGCAGCCTCGGTCGTGCAGACGGTCACGGAGCTGTGCGCCGAGAGACTGCCGCGTAATATGAAGATCCCGCCGTCCGAGATCCAAGTCATCAGCCCCACGCGCAAGGGCGAGACGGGCACGTTCAGCCTCAACCGCGCGCTGCAAGCGGCGCTCAATCCGCCGCATCCGACCAAAAAAGAGAAAATTTGCGGCGAAATTTGCTTCCGAGAGGGCGATCGGGTGATGCAAATTCGCAATAATTATGATATACTATGGAAAAAGCCAGACGGAACGGTTGGCACCGGCATTTTTAACGGGGACATCGGCGTGATCGTCTCCATCGACCCGCGCGAGGATCAGCTCCTGCTGCGGTTCGACGACCGCGAGGCGACCTATGACTCGGACATGCTGCCCGAGCTGGAGTTGGCCTACGCCATTACCGCCCACAAGAGTCAGGGCAGCGAATACCGCGCCGTGATCTTCGTTCCGTTTGCCGGGGCGCCGATGCTCCTGACGCGCGGCGTGCTCTACACGGCCATCACCCGCGCGCGGCAGCTCCTGATCCTCGTCGGCAACGAGGAGGTCGTTGCGCAAATGACCCATAATAACCGCCGCAACCGCCGCTACAGCGGCCTGCGCTTCCGCTTGGCGGAGGGCGCGCCGTGATTCGGCCGGTCAGACGGCTGCTTGATCTGCTTTTCCCGCCGAAATGCGTGTTTTGCAGGAGCCTCCTTCCCGACAACGAGACGGAGCTTTGCCACGCGTGCCGCGAGCGCTATCTCTCCGGCGATGCGCCGCCTGCGCGCCGGGGTGAGCCGGCGTTCACCGTCTGCTGCTCGGCGGTCTACTATGAGGACGATGTGGCCGCCTCCTTCAAGCGCTTCAAATTTGACGGGATGCAGGGCTACGCCGCCTGCTACGGGCGTCTGCTCGCCATGGCGCTCCTGCGGCAGGGGTTCGACTTCGACGTTCTGACCTATGTGCCGATCTCCGACCGGCGCCGCCGCAAACGCGGCTATGACCAGACGCTTCTGCTTGCTCGGGCGACCGCCGGGGAGCTGGGCGTGCCCTGCGTGCAGACGCTGCGCAAGGTGCGCGACATTCCGGCGCAGTCCGGCCTGCGCTCCGCCTCAGAGCGCAGAGGCAATGTGAAAAATGTGTATCGCGCCCTGCATCCGGAGCAGCTCTCCGGCAAGCGGGTGCTGCTGATCGACGATTTGATTACCACGGGCGCGACGCTCTCCGAGGCGGCGCAGACCCTGCGGTTTGCGGGCGCGTCCGCGGTATGCTGCGCGACCCTCGCCGCGACGAGACAAAGGAACAGTAGGTGACAGTATGAATTTGTTTTCCAGAGATCTGGGCATTGATCTCGGCAGCTCGAACATCCTGATCTATTCTGCCGGGAAGGGCATCGTCCTGCGTGAGCCGGCCGTGATCGCCGTCGACAAAAACAACGGGAAGGTGCTTCGCGTCGGCGCGGAGGCGCGCAACATGCTCGGCAGAACGCCCGGCAACGTCGCAGCCGTGCACCCGCTGCAAAACGGCGTCATTTCCGACTATGAGCTGACCTCAAAGATGCTCACCGAGATGGTCGCGCGCATCGTGAAGCACGCGGTCATCAAGCCGCGCATGATCGTCAGTGTTCCGAGCGGCATCACCGAGGTCGAGGAGCGCGCGGTCATCTCCGTGGCGATGGAGGCCGGCGCGCGCCGTGTTTACCTGATCGAGGAGCCGCTTGCCGCGGCGCTGGGCGCTCAGCTCGACATCACCGCGCCCGAGGGGCACATGGTCGTCGACATCGGCGGCGGCACGACGGACATCGGCGTGGTCTCCATGAACGGCATCGCCAACTCCGCCTCGCTGAAGATCGCGGGCATCGAGTTTGACAACGCGATCATTCGCTATGTGCGCCGTAACTACGGCCTTGTGATCGGCCAGAACACCGCCGAGGACGCGAAGCTCGCCGTCGGCTGCGTGATCGACCGGCCGGAGCCGGCGAAGACCACGGTCAAGGGGCGCGACGTCAAGACCGGCCTTGCCCGCGAGCTGGAGCTGACGGGCGAGGATATGCGCGAGGCGCTCAAGCGCCCTGCGCGCATGATCTGCGACAAGGTGCTCGAGGTGCTCGAGCAGACGACGCCGGAGCTTGTCTCGGACATTGCCCAGAACGGCATTGTCCTGACCGGCGGCGGCAGCCAGATCTGGGGCATGGACAAGCTGCTCGAGCAGCGCACGTCGATCCCCTGTATGCTGGCCGACGACGCAGATTCCTGCGTGGCCTATGGCTGCGGCAAGAGCCTGACTTGGATCAATCATATGACGGAGGGCACGATCAACATCGCGCGGAAACGTCTTTTGAAGGATTAACCCGAAAAGGAGGCCAAAACCATGGATGAGAAAAAACGACGCAGCCCATTCGATCAAGACGAGCTGGGCAACAGCCCGCTGCTCTATGATTTTGATGAGGAATGGGATGTAGAGCGGGCAATGCAAAACGGCGGGCAGCTTCCGATGAAGCGGCGCAC
>URLT01000013.1 GCA_900548795.1 uncultured Eubacteriales bacterium | reverse complement strand
CCGCTTCTCCCACAGCCTCGGCCTGTCGGCGTGGCCGGGCAGCAACCGATATGCCTACTACGAGTCGACGCCCTTCGCCAACACGATGTGCGCGATCAAATACCTCATCAACCGCGAGACCGTTGCGGTCGAGTCGCCCTATACGGTCAGCATCGCCTCGGCCGGGGGCACGAAGCTCCTGCGCAACGAGTCCTATATCGCGCCGGGCTTCATGGTCGACTCCGATTTTGCCAATTTCGTCTCGGAGGATTACCGCAGCCTCTCGCTCGACGAGCAGGCGCGGCTCTTTGCGTCCGTGACGGGCGTGGCCGAGCCGCTGTACGAATCGGTCGACTATGCCTCTCTTGAAGGCTCGGACGGGGCGTCGTTCAGCCAGAGCGGCGCAACGGCCACGTGCTTCCGCTATACCGCGCGGGAGGGCGCGGAGAACGCCGCGGTCACGGTGCGCTATCAGGTGCCGCGCGACGGGCTGGTCGCCGTCTCGGTGCGCACGCCGGCCGGCACGCAAAGCGTCGACTGCTCGCGCAACGGCGAGCTGCTCATGACCCGCAAGAGCAAGATCGCGCTGGTGTTCACGCTCGGCGCCTGCCGTGCGGGCGACGAGCTGAGCTTCACGTTCCGCGTGGACGGCGGCACGGCAAACAACATCTCCCTGCAGGTCGGCCTGCAGGACGACGCGGTCTACGAGCGCGGGCTTGCCGCGCTGAGCGACGAGCCGTGGCAGGTGACGCAATGGGACGACACCTGCATTAAGGGCACGATCGACGTCAGGCAGGACGGCGTTTTCTACGCGGCGATCCCCTATGAGCGCGGCTGGAGCGCGACGGTCGACGGCAAGCCGGTGGAGCTTGCGGCGACCTACGATCCGCAGGCCGGGAACGTCCACGGGACGGACGCGGTCATCAGCTTCCCGCTCACGAAGGGCACGCATGAGATCGTGCTGACCTACCGCACGCGCGGCCTTGTGCCGGGTCTGACGATCTCCGGCGTGTGCCTGCTGGCCTTTTTGGCGCTGGTGATCGCGCTGCGCAGACGTCCGGTGCTGCTGCCGGACGAGCACGACGGGCTTGACCCGGCCGAGCGCGTCGGCCGCCGCGAGAAAAAGCGCGCGGTGCTGGCGGCGTTGGCCGGGGAATTTGACCCCGACGGCGACGAGCCGTCCGGGGAGGACGCCGCGCCGGAGGCGGACGATCTTGAAGAGAAAAAAGAAGAAGGGGAGTCCGATGCACAGACTGAAGAACCGATGGATCGGTGATCGGGCGTTTTACGCCATGGTGCTCTCGCTTGCCGTGCCGATCATGATCCAGAACGGCATCACGCAATTCGTGAGCCTCTTGGATAATATTATGGTCGGACGCATCGACGAGGCGCATCTGCGCGGCGTCAGCGTCGCAAATACGTTGATTTTTGTTTTCAACCTCGCCATTTTCGGCGCGGTGTCCGGCGCGGGCATTTTCGGGGCGCAGTTTTTCGGCTCCGGCAACCGCGAGGGCGTGCAGCACGCCTTCCGCTTCAAGCTGCTCATCTGCGCGGCGCTGACCGTGCTGGGCACGGCGGTGTTCCTGCTGTTCGGCGACGAGCTGATCATGCTCTATCTGCGCGGCGAGGGCACGGAGGCCGAGCGACAGGCCTCGCTGGTCTATGCGCGGAGCTATCTGCGCATCATCCTGCTGAGCTTCCTGCCCTTCTGCCTGACGCAGATCTACTCCGGCACGCTGCGCGAATGCGGACAGACCGTCGTGCCGATGGTCGCGGGCATCGTCTCCGTGGCCGTGAATCTCTGCTTCAACACGCTGCTGATCTTCGGCTACTGCGGCTTCCCCAAGCTCGGCTCGGACGGCGCGGCGATCGCGACCGTTCTGGCGCGCTATGTCGAAATGGCGGTCGTGATGCTCTGGACGCACCGCAACCCGGAGAAGAACCCCTTCATCGTCGGCGTGTACCGCACACTGCGGCTGCCGAAGCAGCTTGCGTGGCAGATCACGAAGAAGACTACGCCGCTGATGATCAACGAGACGCTCTGGGCGCTCGGCGTGGCGCTCCTGAGCCAGTGCTATTCCCTCAGCGGGCTGGACGTCGTTGCGGCGAACAACATCTGCTCGACCGTGACGAACGTGTTCAGCGTGGTATTTCTGGCGCTGGGCAATTCCATCGGCATCATCATCGGCCAGCTTCTCGGCGCCGACCGCATTGACGAGGCCAAGGACACCGACCGCAAGCTGATCTTCTTTGCCGTTTCCACGACGGTCGTGATCGCGGCGATCATGGCGGCGCTCTCGGGCGCGATCCCGCAGATCTACGAGGTCTCCGACGGCGTGCGGTCGCTGGCGGCGAAGCTGCTGCTCGTCGCGGCCTGCACCATGCCCTTCGACTGCCTCGCCAACGCCTGCTATTTCACGATCCGCTCCGGCGGCAAGACGCTCGTGACGATGTTCTTCGACAGCTTTTACGGCCTCGTCTTCACCACGCCGCTGGCCTATCTACTCCGGCTCACGACCGGCATCGACATCGTCTGGCTCTACGCCGTCTGCCGCGCGGTGGAGCTGGGCAAGGGCGTCGTCGGCCTGATTTTAATCAAACGGGGCTATTGGATCCACAATATAGTAAAGGAACAAGACAATGAACACAGCGTTTTACCGGAAGCATAGCCTGCTTCGCATTTTCATCTCCTATTTCAAGCCGCACCGTCGGCTGTTCCTGCTGGATATGCTCTGCGCCGTGCTCGTCGCGGCGATCGATCTGGCCTTTCCCATCATTTCGCGCACGGCGATGAAGGAGCTGCTGCCGCAGCATGCTTACGGCGTATTTTTCACGATCATGGCGATCCTCGCCGCTGCGTATTTGCTCCGCGCAGGGCTGTACTACGTCATCACCTATTGGGGGCACACCTTCGGCATCCGCGTCGAGGCCGACATCCGGCGCGACCTGTTCCGCCATATGCAGACCCTCGGCTATGATTTTTATGACCGCAACCGCACCGGTCAGCTCATGAGCCGCCTGACGAGCGATTTGTTCGAGATCACGGAGCTTGCCCACCACGGGCCGGAGGATCTGCTGATCTCGATGCTGACGATCGTCGGCGCGCTCGTGGTCATGTTCTCCATTGAGTGGCGTCTGGCGCTGGTCGTGCTCGTGATCCTGCCGATCCTCGTGGCGGTGCTGATCCTGCGGCGCAAGAAGATGCGCGCGGCGTCCAAGGGCGTCAAGCAGCGCACGGCCGCCATCAACGCCGAGATCGAGTCGTCCCTCTCCGGCTTCCGCACGGCGAAGGCCTTTGCCAACGAGGCCGTTGAATTTGGAAAATTTGACGGCGCCAATGAGCGCTACAAGGTCTCCAAGCGCGAATTTTACCACCAAATGGGCGTATTCAATGGCTCGCTGGAGTTTTTCCTGCCGCTGCTGTCTGTGGCCGTCGTTGCCTTCGGCGGCTGGCTCATCATGCAGGGACGGATGGAAATGGTCGACCTGCTGACCTTCAGCCTTTATATTTCGACCTTCATCAGCCCCGTGCGCAAGCTCATCAACTTTGCCGAGATGTTCTCGACAGGCTTCGCGGGGCTTGAGCGCTTCGCCGAGCTGATGCGCACCGAGCCGCAGCTCAAGGATGCGCCCGACGCAAAGGAGCTGAAAAATGTGCGCGGCTCGATCGACATCGACGACGTTTGCTTCGCCTACGGCAGCGACGAGGTGCTCGACGACATCACGCTGCACGTCAGACCCGGCGAAACGGTCGCCATCGTCGGCCCGTCCGGCGGCGGAAAGAGCACGCTGTGCAAGCTGATCCCGCGCTTTTACGACGTCACCGAGGGCGCCATTCGGATCGACGGGCAGGACGTCCGCTCCGTCACGCAGGAGTCGCTGCACCGCGCCGTCGGCGTCGTGCAGCAGGAGGTCTTCCTCTTCGCCGACACCGTCGGCAACAACATTCGCTACGGCAAGCCCGACGCGACGCAGGCCGAGATCGAGGCGGCCGCGAAAAAGGCCGAAATTTATGACGACATCATGGCCATGCCCGACGGCTTCGACACGAACGTCGGCGAGCGCGGCTCGATGCTCTCCGGCGGGCAGAAGCAGCGCGTGTCCATCGCGCGCATTTTCCTGAAAAATCCGCCCGTGCTGATCCTCGACGAGGCGACGAGCGCGCTCGACAGCGTGACGGAGTCGAAGATCCAGTCCGCGCTCGACGCGCTGGCAAGAGGACGCACCACGCTCATCATCGCCCACCGCCTCTCGACTGTCCGCAACGCCGGGCGCATCATCGCCGTCGCTGACGGGAAAATCGTCGAGGAGGGGACGCACGAGGCGCTTCTTGCCGAAAACGGCCTCTATGCCAAGCTCTACCGCACGCAGAATCTGGGCGCCGAGGGCTAGGGGATCTCTGATTCAATCGGCGGCGGTGCTGCCAGAAAACGCGCCTTGACATCGCCCCGGGAATCCGATAAAATGAAGATGGAGCTATGCGGCGACCGACCCGGCAGCGGGAGGCGCCGCGCCTGACCCCCGCGCTTTGCATGATTTTCAACCGCGCCCGTCGGCGCCGGAGCTACACCGGCAGTAAGCGCCGACACGGGAATCCTAAGGGCAGCGCCGCACGCCTGCGCCCCGGCCGTTTGCCGGCTCGCGCGCCGAGGCTGCGCCGTCCGAAACCAATGGAGGCGTTTTTCTATGAAGATCGAGGCGGTTTGCGAATATAATGACCGTGGGTATCTGTTCTATGCGGCGAATTACCCCGGCGCCTACGTGCGCGGGGAGTCCGAGGCGTCGGCGCTGGCAAAATTCGGCGGGGAGATCCGCGGCTTTCTGCGCTGGAGCGGCGAGACGGTCCCGCGCTTCGACGAGCCGGAGATTACGGTCGTGCAGCGCAAGCGCTCGGAGCTTCAGATCTGCGACGCCGACAGCGACGTCCTGTTTGACAGCGAGCGATGCGCCCTGCCCGAGCCGGAATATGAGCGCGGCAAGGCGCTGATGCTCAAGTCGGCGCGCTGCATTCAAAAACTGTTCAACGGCATCCCCAACCCGGACATCTCCGACCGCGCGCCGCGCACCTGCTTTTACGGCGCCGTGCCGCGCACGCCGCGCGAAATGTATCGCCACATCAACGAAACGACGGCCTACTATGCTGCCGCGGTCGGCATCGAGCTGGAGAACGTGCCCGACCTGTACCTCAACCGGCTTCAAGTGCTCTCCGAGCTGGAGTCGCTGCCGGACTTTCTGTCCGACCGTGTCTACACCGCGCCGGACGGCGAGCTTTGGACGATGCGCAAGGTCGTCCGCCGCTTTCTATGGCATGACCGCATCCATGCCCGCGCCATGTGGCGCACGGCTGCGTCTCTTTGGGGGCGCGACGAGATCCCCAACCCGTTTTTCTTCGTATAATAAATGCACAAACGCCGCAGGAGCCCGATCATTCGCGACACGGGCGCGCAGCCTTGCGGTCATGAGAGCCTCCGGAGCGCCTTTGTCCCGGCGCGCACAGAGCGCAGCCAACGCGCGCCGGAGCACACGTCCAACGCGTTGAGGCGCGCCTTTTCGCGCGCCGGCTTGCAGCTTTTTCGCGCAACTGGGCGGCTCAACCGCCGGTTGAGTAATTTAACAAGTATTTTAACCGACCGATGATAGACTTTCGCGCCTCGCCCTGCGATAATGAGGGCATAAAAAGGAGGGGGTTCGACATGAATCAAACGACCATCGGAGAACGCATCAAATTTCACCGCAAGCGTCTCGGTATGACGCAGGAGCAGCTTGCCGAGCACATCGGCGTCAGCGCGCAGGCGGTCAGCAAGTGGGAGAACAATCTTTCCTGCCCGGATATTTCCATCCTGCCGGAGCTGGCCGCGCTGTTCGGCATCACGGTCGACGAGCTGCTCGGCAAGGGCGCGCCGGTGCATGAGGCCGAGCCGATCTCCGGCGACGACGGCATCCGGTTCGACGTCTCGCTCGGAAAAAACAGCGGGAAAAAGCACGGCTTGCTGTTTGCGATCTATGTTATCGCCTTCGGCGTGCTGCTGCTGGTCAACCAGCTTCTGCCGCATCCGCCGCAATGGTGGACGCTGCTTTGGACGACCTTCCTGATCTATGTCGGCGTGTCGAGCATGGGGGAGCATTTCTCGGTCTTCGGCACGGCCGCGATCGTGATCGGCGCGGTGTTCCTCGTCAATGCCTATTATCCGCTGCCCCTGCCGCACATCGGCTGGCAGATCATTCTTCCGGTCTGCCTTGTGATCTGGGGCGTCAGTATGCTCAGCGACCATTACATCAAGAAGAACCGCAAATACCGCTCCCTCCTGCGCCGCAAGGGCAAGGAGATGCACCGCGAATATAGCTGCAACGACGGCATCCTGCGCTGCGACCTGTCCTTCGGCAGCTATCGCGCGGCCGTCGTGACTCCGGAGCTGCGGGGCGGCTGCATCGACAGCAGCTTCGGCGATTTCACGGTGGATTTCTCCGCCTGTGAGGCCGTCGCGCCCTTCTGCGTGCTCGATCTCGACAACAGCTTCGGCTCGCTGACGCTGCTGGTGCCGGAGCGCCTGCGCGTCGAGACGCAAAAGCGAGATTGCAGCTTCGGAAGCTGCGAATACAAGGGCGAGCCGTCGGCCAATGCGGAGGCGACCCTGCTGCTGAACGTTGATTGCAGCTTCGGCTCCGTGCTGATTCGTTATATCTGATCCGGACGCCTGACGAAATGCTCGCACGGCCTTGAACAGGCGTCTCATGTGCTTTGCGACGCACGCTGCGCCGTCTCATGCAGAATTTCACGCGCACGCGGCGCAGTTGCGCGGCGCTGCCATAGAATTACAATTAAATACGCAAAGCAAAAACCGGGGTCAGGCACATTGCCTGACTCCGGTTTTTCATAGGGAGGCGCTTATTCCTCGAGCAGAAGCTCGCCGGCCTTGTAGATGTCTCCTGCGCCGACGGTCAAAATGATGTCGCCGGGGCGCGCCTCCGCGCGCAGATAGGCTGCGACCTCCGGCAGCGTCTCAAAAAAGACGGCATTGGGCACCTCGGCGGCCAGATCGCGCGAGGAGATGCCGATCTTGTTGCTCTCGCGCGCGGCGTAGATCTCCGCCAGCACGGCCAGATCGACGCGCTTGAGCTCCGCAACGAAGTCGGGGAAGAGCGCCTTGGTGCGCGTGTAGGTGTGCGGCTGAAAGGCCATCACGATGCGCTGATAGCCCATGGTCTTCACGGCGTCGATCAGCGCGTGCAGCTCGCCGGGGTGGTGGGCATAATCGTCGTAGACGTCCGCGCCGTTGAACCTGCCCTTGAACTCCATGCGGCGCCCGGCACCGGTGAAGCCGAGCAGCCCCTCGGCCACGTCTGCGCCGTCCACGCCGAGCACATAGGCCGCGGCCGCCGCGCCCAGCGCGTTATAGACGTTGTGGCGGCCGTAGACGCCGAGCTTCACGGAGGTGTAGCGCTTTCCGAAGCAGATGACGTCGAAGCTTCGGAAATCCTCGGAGAGGTTTTCCGGGTGCACGTCGTTTTTCGGATCGAGGCCGAAGGAGAGATAGTGCAGG
Source organism: uncultured Eubacteriales bacterium (assembly GCA_900548795.1). Taxonomy (GTDB): domain Bacteria; phylum Bacillota; class Clostridia; order Oscillospirales; family Oscillospiraceae; genus JAZOXB01. The sequence goes on along the minus strand of URLT01000013.1, from coordinate 19,166 downwards.
TCGCTCAGCGCGTCGCGGGTGTTCGCGTCGTCGCCGTTGGCAATGACGCAGCCCGTCCGTGGCACCAGTCCGGCAAATTTGCGGAAGGAGCGCTTGACGGCGTCGAGATCCTTGAAATAGTCGAGATGATCGGCCTCGATGTTGTTGATGATGGCGACGGTGGGGTAAAAATTCAAAAAGCTGTCGCAGTATTCGCAGCTCTCCATGATGACCGTGTCGCCGTTTCCGACGCGATGCCCCGCCTTGAGCAGGGGCAGATAGCCGCCCAGCATCACGGTCGGATCGCGCTTGGCCTGCATAAAAATATGGGTGATCATCGAGGTCGTGGTGGTCTTGCCGTGCGTCCCGGCGACGCAGACGGCGTGCTTATAGGCGCGCATGATCAGCCCCCACGCCTGAGCGCGTTCAAAAACCGGGATGCCGAGCGCGCGGGCGGCGGCGATCTCGGGGTTGTCGTTGTGGGCGGCGGCCGTGCGGATGATGCAGTCCGCGCCGCGGATATTCTCGGCGCTGTGACCGATGTGCACGTCGATCCCCTTGGAGATCAGCTCGTCGGTGGAGACGGATGCGTTCATGTCCGAGCCGCTGACGACCATGCCCATGCCGCGCAGCACCAGCCCCAGCGGGCGCATCGAGACGCCGCCGATGCCGACAAGATGGATGTGCTTCCCCGGTGTCAGATAGGTACCGAGTCCTTTTCGAGCCATTACGGATTCCTCCAAACTGATTTGTCCCGATATTATATTACAAAGGAACGAAAAATACAAGCGTCTGCGGCTAATTTGCCAAAAAAGCCGCGCGCAGCTCCTCCGGGAGCAGCGCCTCCGGCAGCGTGAAGCACAGCTCCGTGCCGTCCGGATGGACGAAGGCGAGGCGCCACGCGAAGAGCGCAAGCTCGCCGCCGGAGTGCGCGCCGTATTTCCGGTCGCCGCAGAGCGGCAGACCGCGCCCGCCGAGCTGCACGCGGATCTGGTGCGTCCGGCCGGTGAAGAGATGCACCAGAAGCAGGCATCGCCCGCCGGGCAGCTCGGCAAGCGTCCGATAGGCCAGCCGCGCCTCCTTCACGCCCGCGCGGCGGCGCTTGACCAGATAGGTCTTGTTGCGCACGCGGTCGTGAAACAGCAGATCGGTCAGCTCGGCCTCGCTCTGCGGCGGAACGCCCTCCGTCACGGCCAGATAGTCCTTTTGCAGCGCGGCCTTCTCGCCGGAGAGCCACGCGGCCGCGGCCTTTGTTTTTGCAAAGACCATCACGCCCGTCACGTCCCGGTCGAGCCGGTGCACGGGATAGACCGCGCGCGGCGCGAGCAGCGAGGCCATGCTCACTGCGCCGGAGGCATCCGCCGCTGCAAGCACGCCGCGCGGCTTCACGCAGACCAGCAGCGCGTCATCCTCAAAAAGCGTCAGAGGCGGCGCTCGATGTTCGAGAGGATCCGTTCGCATGTTTCCAGTACCTTTCCAATGTCATGCCGCAGGAAGCGGCCGTCCTGAAGGATCGGCTCGCCGGCAATGTAGACGTCGTCCACCTGCGTGCCGTCGCCGGCGTAGAGCAGGTTCGTCAGAATGCGGCGGCGATTGGTCGTGAAGAGACTGTCCGTGCGCACGAGCGAGAAATCCGCCGCGCAGCCGACCTCGATGCGGCCGAGGTCGCGGTAGCCCAGCGCCTCCATGCCGCCGCGCGTGAGCATGTCCCAGCAGCGGTCGGCCGGGAGCGCCGTGGCGTCGAGCGTCTGCACCTTTTGCAGATAGCTCCCGTGGCGCGCCTCGCGCAGCAGGTCGCGGTTGGCGCTTGAGGCCTCGCCGTCGCAGCCGAAGCCGACGCGCACGCCGCGCTCGAGCATCTGGGCGATCGGCGGCACGCCGTCGGAGAGCTTCATGTTCGTGCTGGGGCAGTGGGCGACGACGGCGCGGCTCTGCGCCAGCAGCGAAAGCTCCGAGTCGCTCAGCCAGATGGCGTGCGCAAGGATCGTTTGCTCGTCCAGCACGCCCAGATGCGCCAGTTCCTCGGCCTCGCCGCGCCCCGTCCACTGCCGCACGAGCGCCGTCTCCGCCCGCCCCTCGGCCAGATGGGTGTGATAGAGCAGGCCGCGCTCGCGCGCAAAGCGCTTGAGCGCCTGCATCAGCTCCGGCGTGCAGGCGGGCCGTCCCTGCGGCACGGCCGCCGTGCGCAGCAGTCCCTTGCCGTGCCAGCGGTCATAGAGCAGCTCCGCCTGCCGCAGGCAGTCATCCACGGAGGTGACCCTTGTGACCTCGTTTTCGGCAATATCCGTCGCGCCGACGCCGAAGGTCGCGCGGATCCCGGCGTCCTGATAGGCCTGCACGACCGCGTCGATGTGCGGGAAATAGGTCATTTCGTTGATCGCCGTCACGCCGCAGCGCAGGCTCTCCAGACAGCCCAGCAGCACGCCCCAGTACCATTCCTCGTCCGTCAGCGACCACTGCACGGCGAGCATTTTTTTCAGCCATTGCGTGATGTTCAGGTCGTCGAGCGGCCCCTTCGTCAGGCTCTGCACCATATGCGTGTGCAGATCGGCCATGCCGGGCAGCATCAGGCGGCCGCGCCCGTCCACGCTCGGGCAGTCGGCCGAGAGGCGCGGCGCGATATCTGCAAAGCGCCCGCCGTCGATCAGAACGTCGGCCGGGGCGGTCGTCAGCGACGCAAAATCGGGCAGGAGCACGTTTCGGATCAGCAGCATGTGAGCGCCTCCGCGGCCGCGCAAAACAGCGCCGCACGGTCAAACGTCTCGGCCGCCTCGCCCGTGGCGTAGTTTTCGCCCAGAGCGGCCAGCGAAACGGTCTGCATCCCGAGGATGCCGGCCACGACGTAGAGCGCGCTCGTCTCGCCGTCCAGCGCGCTGACGCCCAGCGCCTGCCAGCGACGCAGACGGTCGCGGCCGTCCTCGGTCAGCGGGGTCTCAAGCCCGGCGCAGTCGTGGCTGCGGAAGATGCCGTAGCCCACGCCCTGCCGGAGCAGACGGCTCAGCAGCGCCATGTCGGGCACGGCCGGGTAGGGAAGGGCGACGTATTCGCGCGTCGCGCCGTCGCCGCGCACGGCGCCGGAGGCGGCCAGCAGCGCCCCCGGGCGAAGCTCGGGCAGCAGCGCCGGACAGCGCGCGATCTTTGCGGCGCGCCGCACGCCGAGATGATGCAGCTCCTCGACGGCAATGGCCATCGGCATACAGCCGAAGCCGCAGCTCATCACGCTCAGCGGCACGCCGTTCCAAAGGCCGGTGTAGGTGACATATTCGCGGTATTCCCCGACCTTTTCGGCGTTCGTCAGGAGCGCCGCATACTGCGGCACCTCCAGCGGGTCGGGCGTGAGGACGACCTGCGGCGCAACGGCGCGCTCGTCGATGCCGAGATGGTGCATCGTGCCGTCGTTGTGCGTCAGCTTTACGCTTCCGAAGCTCATGACAATCCCTCCTTCAGCAGCTCTGCCGCGCGAATGGCGATCTTGGACGCCGCGGCGATGCGGTTGGCCAGAAAACCCGGGTCGGAATACGCGCCGTAGACCGACGGAGCCTCCTGCCCGGCGTCGGCAAGCATCGAGCCGAGGGCAACGCAGATCGTGCCGGTGCGCAGACCGAGCAGGTGACCATAGGTGAACAGCATACCCGATTCGTTCTCGACGACGAGCACGTTCGTGTCGATCCACTGCTGCATCCGCTCGCGCAGACCGGGGTGCGCGGCCTTGGATTCCATATAAAATGCGTCGTGGCTGCGGTAAAGGCCGACCAGCGCGTCCTCCCCGGCCTCCTGCGCGGCCTGCGCCAGCGCCGCAACGACCAGAGGATCGGCCACGGCCGGGAACTCCGGCGGCACAAGCTCATAGCTCGCGCCCTCGCCGCGCACGCAGCCCGAGGCGATCACAATGCGGCCGGGCTGCATCCACGGCTGCACGCCGCCGCAGGTGCCGACGCGAATGACCGTCTCGGCGCCTGCGAGCTTCAGCTCCTCGAGCGCGGCGGCGACGCACGCGCAGCCCATGCCGCTGCTCGTGACGGCAATGGGCTCGCCGCCGGGCGTGTGGCCGGTGTAGGTGGCGTAGGTGCCGCGGTGCGCGGTGAACGCAGCATCGCGGAACAGCTCGGAGATCCGTTTGCTGCGGTGCGGGTCGCCGGGCATCAGGACGGTCGGCGCCGAGGCGCCGACGCGCAGCCCGGTGCTCGGCAGGACGCCGTCGACCGGCCGAAGCCCGGGCGTCCGGCAGGTGTGTAGCGAATTCATATGCGCGCCTCCTTGCAATTCCGGTATTTTATTCTATTATAATGAATGCCTTGGAAAAAAGCAAGGGAATCTCTGATTCAATCGCAAGAGCGGTCAGCGATGGATTATGTTCCAAGTTGAGGTTTGAAAATCGCAGGAATCCTTTGAGTATTTCAAGATTTTCAAACCGACAAGCTGGGGCAAAAGACGCGCTGAGCGCCGCGGCCGATTGATTCAGAGGTTTCATAGTATCAAAATACAAATATATGCACAAGAAAGTCCGCCTTGCCGGAGAAAAAAGCAAGCGGAATTTGGTGAAATTGCCCATAACATTTTTCGGCAAAAAATGGTATAATATAAGAGAATTATAAGGAAAACATGGCTTTTTGAGGGGAAATTAGCAGAAGGGAGCAAGTCACGTGTACCAGATCGGGGATACGGTGCGCTACGGCACGGAGGGTGTGTGCAGCATCGCGGAGATTCGTGAAATGAAGGTCGGCAGAGACAGAAGCAGGTACTATGTCCTGCGTCCGGTTTTTCGCCCGAGCGCAACGGTGTATGTCCCGCTGGACAACGAGCGTCTGGTCGGGCGGATCCGTCCGGCGCTCTCTCGGCAGCAGGTCGAGGCGCTGCTCGACGGCGCCGGAGAGCCACATCTGACGTGGCTCGAGGATCCGACGGAGCGCAAAAACCGGTTCGCGGCGCTGCTCTGCGACGGCAGCAGCGCGGAGCTTCTGGATATGGCGCGCCTGCTGTGGAATAAGCGGCGGCAGCTCAGCGCGGTCGGCCGCCGGATGCGCGCGAGCGACGAGCAGCTCCTGCGCGAGGCCGAAAAGCTGCTCACCGACGAGCTGGCGCTGGCGCTGGAGCTTCCGCGGCAGGAGATCCCGGCCTATCTGCGCAAGCGCCTTGCGCCGCGCGACTGATCCGGGCTTCGGACGAAGGCCGTTTGATTCGAGCCTGTGCGGTTATGCAAAGCCGCCTGTGCATAACGCCGCGCCCCGAGGAAAAACCCGGGTGGGAGTTCGCCGCCTGTGGAAAAACCGGCTGATTTTGCGGAAATCGTGAAAAATCACGGCGAAATGTTGTTATGTCAACCAAATAACCGGCCGCAAGGCCGAAAAAACTCCCGTCCTCACGAATTGGGGACGGGAGTTTTCAACAGAAGACGGCAAAACCGTGTGATTTGCCTGTGCACAAGCCTGTGCATGCTGTTTATAACCTTTGACGAAATTGTAACGATTATAAAATTATGGTTAACCAACCGTTACAGACTGATTAAAGAGCCGCCGCATCAGAGCAGACCGAGGTAACCGTCGCAGATCATGCGAGCCTCCTGCGCGGTGCGCTCCTCGTCGATGCCGGTGAGGCGCTGCTGCTCGACCGTCACGCGTCCCTGCACCACGACGTAATCCACAGGCGCGCGCAGGCCGACCGTCCCGAACAGACTCTTCGGGTCGTAGGTCGCGCCGACCAGCTCCAGACGGCGCGAGTCGACGAGGAAGAGATCGGCACACTTTCCGACCTCAAGGCTGCCGATGTCCGTGCGCCCGAGCAGGGAGGCCGAGCCGCGCGTGGCGAGCTTCAGCACGTCGTAGCCGCTGGGCGCTGCGAAGGAGGAATTCAGCCGGTGCAGCAGGTAGCAGACGCGTATCTCCTCAAGCAGGTCGGAGCCGTCCTGCGAGGCCGAGCCGTCGACCGCGAGGCCGACGGGCACGCCGAGGCGGAGCATCTCCGGGACGCGGGCAATGCCGGAGGAGAGCTTCATATTGGAGATCGGACAATGTGCCACGCCCGTGCCCGTTTCGGCCAGAAGGCGCAGCTCCTCGTCGTTGAAATGGATACCATGTGCATACCAGACGTCGTTGCCGAGCCAGCCGAGCGACTGCATATAGGCCAGCGGCCGCATCCCGAAGCGCTCAAGCGTGTAGCGCTCCTCGTCCTTCGTCTCGGCCAGATGGGTGTGCAGGCGGACGCCGTATTGCCGCGCCAGAAGCGCGCTTTGCCGCAGCAGCTCCGCCGAGACGGAGAACGGCGAGCAGGGCGCCAGAACGATCTGCCGCATGGAGCCGAAGGACGGGTCGTGGTAGGCCTCGATGACGCGGATGCTGTCGCGCAGGATCTCGTCGACCGACTGCACGACGCTGTCGGGCGGCAGACCGCCGTCCTTGACGGATAGATCCATGCTGCCGCGGGAGCAGACCATGCGCATGCCGAGCGCCTGCGCCGCGTCGAGCTGCGCGCCGATCAGATCGCCGCAGCCCCTCGGGAAGACGTAGTGGTGGTCAAAGCAGGTCGTGCAGCCGTTCTTCATCAGCTCGCCCATGCCGGTCAGCGAGGAATAGCGCACGACGGTCTCGTCCAGATTTTTCCAGATCTCATAGAGCGTCTTGAGCCAGTCGAACAGCTCCAGATTCTGCACCTTGGCGAGATTGCGCGAGAACTGCTGATAGAGGTGGTGGTGCGTGTTGATGAGGCCGGGGTAGCAGAGCATCCCTGCGCCGTTGATGACGCGGTCGGCATGCTGCGGAAGCTCCGCGCCGATGGCGGCGATTTTCCCGTCTTCGCAGAAAAGATCGACATGGTGCAGCTCCTCGTCGGCGTCGTTGCAGGTGACAAGGGCTGTAAGGTCGCGAATCATCAGACTGGACATGAAAGAATCCTCCTCATAAATGTTCGGAGAGCCGCAGCCGGGGACGGAGCGGCTCCCCATTTTAGAACGCCGGAGGCAGGGCGAGCCTGACTCCGGCGGAGAGATGCTTATTTGGTTCCGAAAATCCGGTCGCCGCAGTCGCCCAGACCGGGGACGATATAGGCGTGTTCATTGAGGCACTGGTCAACGGCCGTGACGATGATGTCAATGTCAGGATGTGCCTTGGAGACGGCGTCGATGCCCTCGGGCGCGGCAATGATGTTCATCAGCGTGATGGACTTGCAGCCGTATTCGTTTTTCAGCACGTCGATGGCCGCGATGGCGCTGCCGCCGGTGGCCAGCATCGGGTCGACGATGAAAACCTGACGCTCGGAGATGTCGGGCGGCATCTTGCAGTAATATTTCACCGGCTCATGCGTCTCCGGGTCGCGGAACAGGCCGATGTGACCGACCTTGGCCGAAGGGATCAGGCTGATCATCGAATCGACCATGCCAAGCCCGGCGCGCAGGATCGGCACGATCGCCAGCTTCTTTCCGGCCAGAACGCGCACGGTCGCCTTTGCGACGGGGGTCTGGATCTCGACCTCCTTCGTGGGCAGGTTTCTTGTCGCCTCGTAGCACATCAGCGCGGCGATCTCTCCGACGGCCTCGCGGAATTCCTTGACGCCGGTGTTGGCGTCGCGCAGGATGGACAGCTTGTGCTGCAAAAGCGGATGCTCAAGAATTTGTACTTTCCCCATGTGAAACCTCCTTCTGTAGACGCGCAGCGCGTTCGCGCTCCGCTTGAGACAGGCGCAGATAGTTCGGCGTCAGGGTCGCGCCGTCGCCGCGCTCGCCCGCCAGAAGCCGCGCGTTTGCCAGCAGCGCCACGCCGGACGCCCGCTGCATCCGCTGATGCTCGGCGGCAAGGCGGCAGGCTGCCGCAGTCTTTCCAATGGTATTATAGCATAGTTGCGCTCCATCGCCAACTATTATTTTCGGTTTTTCCGTTTTTTTCAGCTCCTCGCCCAGCGCCTCGAGCGAGATCGCGGCGTCGTCCGTCAGGCGGGTGATGACGCCGCCGGCGCAGGAGAACAGCGCACGGTAGACCTGCTCGCGCCGCGCGTCCATCGCGCAGCAGATCACGCCCTCGAACGCCGCCGCCTGCTGCGCCATGGCCTCGAGCGTTGAGACGCCCACGCAGGGCAGGTCGCGCGCCCACGCGAAGCCCTTGGCCGCGGCGATGCCGATGCGGATGCCGGTGAAGCTGCCGGGGCCGGCGGCGCAGGCGACGGCCGTGACGTCCTGCACGGTGCGCCCGCAGGTCTCGAGCAGCGACTGCCCCATTTGCAGCAGGGTGCGGCTGTGCGTCAGGCCGCAGTTGAGATAGCTCTCGCCGAGCAGAACGCCGTCCTCCAGCAGGGCGACGGAGGCCGCCTTGGCGGAGGTCTCAAAGGCAAAGATCAGCATAGTCCGCCCCTCCTTCGATCGTGATGCGGCGGCGGTCGCCGCCCAGCGGCTCGATCGTGACATGAATCGCGCCGGACAGCGCCTCTTCGACGTTCTCGCTCCACTCCACCGCGCAGACGCCGCCGCGCGCGAGATAGTCCTCCCAGCCGATGTCGAACAGCTCGTCGGCCGAGCCGAGCCGGTACATATCAAAATGGAACAGTGGCAGACGGCCGTCGGGATATTCGTTGACAATGGTATACGTCGGGCTGGTGACGCGCATTTGGCTGCCCAGACCACGCGCCAGACCGCGCGTGAAGGCCGTTTTTCCTGCGCCGAGGCCGCCGTGATAGGCAATGACCGCGCCGCCGCGCAGCGCCGCGGCGAGCCGCTGTCCGAGCGCCTCGGTCTCCTCGGGCGAGCCCGTGAGAAATTGCATATTCGCCCACCCCTTTCTTTTCAGTTTTTTAGGAACCTCTGAATCAATCAGCTGCGGCGCTCAGCGGGTCTTTTGCCCCAACTTATTGGTTTGAAAATCTTGAAATACACAAAGTATTCCTGCAATTTCCAAACCTCAATTTGGAACAAAATCCCTCGCTGACCGCTCTTGCGATTGAATCAGAGCTTCTCTTATTTTAGCATAAAACCCGAATTTTTGCAAAAGAAACTTTCCCTATTTACAGATTCGGCAAAGAATGCTATAATGCTCTGTATGAATGCTCTCATTTTTTCGGAACAGGAGGTGCTTGCGTGGAAAAATTCATGAATCGAATGCGGGAGGCTGCCAAAAAAGGCGACATGATCCTTCTGACGCTGTGCGTGATCGCGTCGCTGTTCGGCATCGTGCTCATCGCGGGCACGACCACCAACGCGACGGCCTCGGAAAACACCGGGCGCTATATCCTGATCCAAAGCGGCTGCCTGATCGCAGGGATCTTCATCTATCTGCTGCTGACGACCTTCGACATCGATATTCTTGCCAGCCAGCGCGCAATCCTCTTTGCCTTCAACTCGGTCTTCATCCTCATGCTGCTCGTCTGGGGCGTGCAGGGCGAATCCGGCAACAGAAGCTGGCTGCATTTCCCGTTCCTGCCCTTCAACATCCAGCCGGCCGAGGTGGTCAAGCTGACCTATATCCTCATTCTGGCCAAGACCATGAGTCTGCATCAGACGCGCATCTCCTCGCCGCGAAACGTGATCCCCATCACGCTGCAAATGATGTACATCGTCGTGCTGATCGTCGGCATCTCCAGCGACACGGGCGTGGCGCTGATCTTCATCTTCATTTTCATTGCCATGGCCTTTGTCGGCGGCGTCGGCTGGTACTGGTTCGCCGCGGCGGCTGCCGCCCTCGGCGTGTCCTATCCGTATCTCTGGAAATACGCCATCCGTACCGACCAGAAAAACCGCATCCTCGCGCTGTACGACCCGAGCATCGACCCGGACGGCCTGAACGAAATGTGGCAGACCAACCAGAACCTCAAGGCGCTGCGCAACGGCGGCCTGACCGGGCAGGGGCTGGGCAAGGGAAGCCTGACGAACGTCGGCGCGCTCCCCGCGCGTCACACCGACTCGATCTTCTCGGCAACCGGCGAGCAGCTCGGGCTGGTCGGCTGCATCCTGATGCTCATTCTGCTCATAGCGATCGTCGCGCGCGTGATTTACGTCGCGGCCAGAACGCCCGACTTCACCAATCGCATGATCTGCGTCGGCATCGCCTCCATGTTCATCTTCCAGATCCTCATCAACATCGGCGTTTGCGTCGGCCTTGTGCCGGTCATCGGTCTGGCGCTCCCGTTCTTCAGCTATGGCGGAAGCTCGATCATCACCTCCTTCATGGCCGTCGGCATCGTCTCGGGCATCAGGATGCGACCATCGCCCGACATCAACGCGCACTATATCCGACCCTATTGACAGCCTGCGGCAGCTCCATTCGGGGCTGCCGTTTTTGGAGCGATTTGAATAATCGAATAGCGGTATTGCAAAAATAAACCTTGCATTTTTTTCGTAAACTATATATAATATAGGCGAAAAATTTCAGGAAGGAGATTTTTAACTATGCCTCTGGTAACTACTACCGAAATGTTTAAGAAGGCCTACAGCGGCGGCTATGCCATCGGCGCCTTCAACGTGAACAACATGGAAATCGTGCAGGGCATCACCGAGGCCTGCAAGGAGGAGCACGCTCCCGTGATCCTTCAGGTCTCCAAGGGCGCCCGTGCCTATGCCAACCACACCTATCTGGTCAAGCTGGTCGAGGCGGCCGTGCTCGACTGCCCCGATATTCCCATTGCGCTGCATCTTGACCACGGCCCCGACTTCGAGACCTGCAAGAGCTGCATCGACGGCGGCTTCACCTCCGTCATGATCGACGCCTCCTCCAAGCCCTTCGCCGAGAACATCGAGATCACCCGCAAGGTCGTCGAGTATGCGCATGACCACGGCGTCGTCGTTGAGGCCGAGCTGGGCACGCTGGCCGGCGTTGAGGACGACGTGAAGGTTTCCGCCGAGGATTCCTCCTACACCCATCCCGAGGAGGTCGAGGAATTCGTCGCCAAGACCGGCTGCGACTCTCTGGCCATCGCCATCGGCACCTCTCACGGCGCTTATAAGTTCACGGCCGCGCAGTGCACCAGAAATGAGAAGGGCGTTTTGGTTCCGCCCCCCCTGCGCTTCGACGTTCTGCATGAATGCGAAAAGCGTCTGCCCGGCTTCCCCATCGTTCTGCACGGCTCTTCCTCCGTCCCGCAGGAGTTTGTCAAGATGATCAACGCCTACGGCGGCAAGATGCCCGACGCGGTCGGCATCCCCGAGGAGCAGCTTCGCGAAGCCGCCCGCAGCGCGGTCTGCAAGATCAACATCGACTCCGACCTGCGTCTGGCCATGACCGGCACGATCCGCAAGTACTTTGCGGAGCATCCGGATCATTTCGACCCGCGTCAGTATCTCAAGCCCGCTCGCGCCAACATCAAGGAAATGGTTCGCCACAAGCTGGTGGACGTCCTCGGCTGCGCCGGAAAGGCCTGAGGAACCTCTGCTTCAACAAGGGGCTGCAGCAAAATGGAAATTCTGCTGCAACCCCCTTTTCATATTTTCGGCAGGCCGCGCCCGGCGCCGCCTGCCCGAGAAAAGGAGGCCGCTATGGCATTTCTCTACTGGCTGGAGCGCCTGCGCTGCCCCGCGCTGGATCGGATCTTTTCGGCGCTGACCTATTTCGGCGACGAGATCCTGTTCATTGTGCTTGCACTGACGATTTTCTGGTGCGTGGACAAGCGAGAGGGCTATTATTTGTTTTTCATCGGCTTTGTCGGCACCATCCTGAATCAGGCGCTGAAGCTGGCGTTTCGGATCGCCCGCCCGTGGGTGCGCGACCCGGAGTTCACCATCGTCGAGTCCGCCCGAGCCGGGGCAGGGGGGTATTCCTTCCCGTCCGGCCACACGCAGAACGTCGTTGCGACGCTCGGCGGCATCGCCCGCTGGAACAAAAACACGGCGCTGCGCATCGTCAGCGCCGCGATCGCCGCGCTGACGGCCTTTTCGCGGATGTACCTCGGCGTGCACACGCCGCTCGATGTCGGCGTGTCGCTGGTGCTGGCGCTGGCGCTGGTGTTCGGCTTTTATCCGCTCGTGCGCTGGGGCAGCGAGCGCCCGGAGCGGATGTATGCCCTGCTGGGCGTCATGGCCGCGCTGGCGGTCGGCTTCGTGCTTTATGCAAATCTTTGGCGCTTCCCGGCCGACACGGACGCGGTCAACCTCGCCGAGGGGCGCAAGAACGCGTGGTCGCTGCTCGGCGCGCTGCTGGGCTTCTGCCTGACCTATCCGATCGAGACGCGCTTTGTGCGCTTTGAGGCGCGAAACGCCGCGTGGTGGCAGCAGCTCGTCAAGGTCGTGCTCGGGCTGGCGCTTCTGCTCGGCCTGCGCGCCGGGCTCAAGGCGCTGTTCGCGGCGGTCGGCCTCACGGCGCTCTGCGCCAATGCCGTGCGCTATGGGATCATGATCGTCTTTGCGGGGCTGCTGTGGCCAATGTGCTTCACGCGGTTCCTGTCGAAAAAAACGGCATGAGCGCGGGCTGGATCGTGCTGATCTGCGTGGGCGCGTTTGTCGCGCTCTGCGCCGCGCTGCTGTATGTCAGCGTGCGCCTTGCCTGCGTCGCGCCGAGGCTTACGGAGCGGACGATCCCGCGCGCCATTGCGCGCTCGTCCGTCCGCGCCTACAGCGACGAGGTGATGCGCGGTGTTGCGCTCGTGCGCGCGCTGCCGTTTGAGCGCGTGAGCGTGACCTCCTTCGACGGCCTTCGGCTCAGCGGCCGCTGGCTTCCGGCGGAGCACGCCGTGGGAACGGCGCTGTTCTTCCACGGCTGGCGCAGCTTAGCCGAGCTGGATTTCAGCGTCGCGGCCGAATTTTACCGCAGCCTCGGGCTGAATTTGCTGCTTGTCGACCAGCGAGGGCAGGGGCAGTCGGAGGGCACGTTCATGACCTTCGGCGTGCGGGAGCACCGCGACGTGCAGCCTTGGCTGGAATGGATCGGCAAACAGTGCCCGGGAAAGCCTGTGCTGCTGGCCGGGCTGTCCATGGGCGCGGCGACCGTCCTGATGGCCGCCGCTGACCCGATGCCCGACACCGTGCGCGGCGTTCTGGCCGACTGCGGATTCACCACGCCGAAGGCGATCTTCACCTCCGTGCTGCGCAGACGGCATCTTCCGGCGCGGCTCATCCTGACGCCGGTCAACTGGCTCACGCGTGTGGTTACGGGCTTCGACATGGAGGAGTGCAGCACGCTCGACGCGATGCGCCGGACGCGGCTGCCGGTGCTGCTGATCCACGGCGAGGCCGACCGCTTCGTGCCCTGCGAAATGTCGCGGGAAAATTATGCCGCCTGCGCGTCGGCGGATAAGACGCTCTTCACCGTGCCCGGCGCGCCGCACGGCGGAAGCTATCTGGTCGATCCGGCGGGCTACGAGAAGACCGTGCGCGCTTTTGTGCGGCGGATCATGGGGGTGCAGCAATGAATTATGCGGCAATTAAGACTTATGACATTGCGAACGGACCGGGCGTGCGCACGGTGCTGTTCGTCTCGGGCTGCACGCGGCACTGCAAGGACTGCTTTCAACCGCAGACGTGGGATTTTGACTACGGCGAGCCGTTCACGCAGGAGGTCGCCGGGCAGGTGCTGCAAACGCTTGCGCCGCCGCAGATCGCGGGGCTGACCCTGCTGGGCGGCGAGCCGTTCGAGCCGCGCAACCGTCCGGCGGTGCTGGAGCTGGTGCGGCAGGTGCGCGCTGCTTATCCGCAGAAGACCATCTGGGCGTTCACGGGCTTCCTCTATGAGGAGCTGGCGGACGAGCCGGTCGCGCGGGAGATCTTTTCCATGCTGGACGTGCTGGTCGACGGACCGTTCGTCGCGACGCAAAAAAATCTGACGCTGCGCTTCCGTGGGTCGGAAAATCAGCGTCTGATCGATATGAAGCAAACATTGCAGGCTGGGCACGTCGTGCTCTGGGACGACGGCGCCCGCCGGGGAGGGAAGTAATCATGGAGAAACAACGCGTCCGCATTCTGCGGCTGCGCCCGAATGCCAAGCTGCCGGTTTACGGGACGGAATTCTCCGCCGGGGCGGATCTCTGCGCCTGCCTCGACGCGCCCGTCACGCTCGCGCCGAACGAGACGCGGCTGATCCCGATCGGCATTGCCGCGGAGATCCCGGAGGGCTACGTCGGGCTGGTCTTTGCCCGCAGCGGGCTGGCCACCAAGCGCGGGCTTGCTCCGGCAAACAAGGTCGGCGTGATCGACTCGGACTATCGCGGCGAATTTTTCGTGCCGCTGCACAATCAGAGCGCCGAGCCGCAGACGCTCGAGCACGGCGAGCGCATCGCGCAGATGATCCTGACGCCCTATCTTGCGGCGGAATTTGTCGAGACGCAGACGCTCTCGGACACCGCGCGCGGTGCGGGCGGCTTTGGCTCGACCGGGACGAAATAGGGGATCTCAAGAATAGCGGACGTTGATGCGGTGCGTCAACGTCCGCTTTGGGTTTGGCGTGTTCGATTCGCGTTGCCGTGCTTCGCTCCGAATGCCGTTTTGCTCCGTCAAAGATTGCCGCGTCGGGCGCACGCGCCCTCCTCGCAATGACAAATCTGCAAAGCTTCGCGGGAAAACGGGGCGGTTTGCAAATTCAAAAGTTGGCGCGGCGCAAAAAAACGGGAATCGACACGGTTCTACGTGTCGGTTCCCGGTTTTTACATGCTTTCAGGCAGTTAATCGTCCCCGTTCGGCGGGTCGCCCGCCGAGGCGGGGCTTGTTGCAACGGTGGCCTCCTTGGGAATGGTCTCTTCGCCCTCGACGCTGCTCGGCGGCAGGGCGTCTGTTCCGCTCTGGTCGTCGGGCGGCAGATTGTCGCCGAAGAGCGTGCGCCAGTAGTCCTCCTCGAGGATCCACTCGGAGACGAGGAATTTATTCGAGACGATCTCGTTGTAATGCGCGACGAGCTGGGCGGAAACCTCGGTCGTGCCGAGATTGGTGACCTCGCCCGTCGGGGCGTAGTAGGAGGCGAACTGCGTCATCCAGCTCCGGTCGGAGAAAATGACCAGCGGGGATGCGTCGGAGAATATGTCGCGCCCCATGTAGAGCCGGGAGTCGAAGTCCAGACCAAAGAGGTTCGAGAGCGTCGGAAGAATGTCCATCGAGCAGGCCAGCTTGTCGATCGTCTCGGGCTTCATGCCCTTTTTGTAGATCAGCATCGTGTTGCGGTAAAGCTCGAAACGCTCGTCGATGTCGTGCCCGGCCAGTTCGCTCTGCTGGGCGACGGTCAGACCGTAGGGATAGTGGTCGGGGCTGAGGACAATGACGGTGTTTTCCGCCACGCCGGCCTCGTCGAGCCGCTCGAGCAGCAGCTTCATGGCCTTGTCCAGTTCGCGCTGACAGGCGATGTAGCACTTGACCGGCTCGCTGTACGGCAGGTCGGCGACCTCGTCATAGGCCTTGCGCGCGACGGAATTCTCGGTCGTGTTATATTCCAAATGGCCGGAAACCGTCATGTAATACGCGTGGAACGGCTCGGAGTGCATGTAGTCGTCCGTGGTCTGGTCGATCATCTCCGTGTCGGATTCCGGCCACTGCCACGTCAGCGTCAGACCGTGGTCGCGCGCCTTGAAGATGTAGCCCAGATTGGGGTGGGATTTGTTGCGGTGATAATAGGTGTAGGTGTGGTTGTGATAGGCATAGGCGCTGTAGCCGAGGTGCTTGAGCTGCTGCGCCATCGTCAGCGGCATGGCGTTATCCGAGCTGTCGGAGAAGCTCCACGTGCCGGATTTCGGGATCGTGCCCGTCAGGGCGACGTATTCGCCGTCCGAGGTCGACACGCCCCAGTAGGCCGTGTAGAAATTCGTGAAGTTCATGCCCTCTTGCTGCATCTTGTAGAGCGTGGGCGTCAGCTCCGGGTCGACGGCGAGGTAGGAGAAGCTCTCGGCGGTGATGAGGATCAGGTTGCAGCCCTTGAACATACCGGTGTGGTCGTTCTTGTTCGTCGGGGTCTGCTTGCTGAAATAGTCGTCAAGCTGGCGGAGCTTCTCGTTTTCCTCGCCCTGCATCAGCTCCTCAAAGTCGATCTGCAGAACATTCGGGCTGGTGTCATAGGGCGGCTCGGTCGGCTCCGGCTCGGTCGCGTCCGTTGAAGGCTCGGTCAGGTTCGCGATCTCCGACTCGATCTCGGCGTCGTTGATCGTCGGGTCGACGAGCTGGCCGCCGTTGAAGCCGAAGATCAGCCGGTGCACATCCAGCCGGAAGGCGGCCAGAAGCCCCATCTGCTGCGTGGCGGCGGGGAGGTCGTTCGTCGAGTGATAGAGCACATAGGCCGAGACCGGCTCCTTGCCGAACAGCGGCAGCGTCAGCAGCGTGAGAAAATGCAGAACGATCATGCCGGCCGGGAAGACCAGACGCAGATACCAGCGCGTCAGGCGGTGTGTGTCAAAGGGCTTGGCGAAGAGCGTCAGCAGGACGGCCGGCAGCAGCACCAGCAGCAGCGGCGCGGCCTCGGCCTTGATCGCCCGCATGGTCGTGCGCCAAAACTCCGCGACCTGCCCGCCGTTCGTCATGGAATAGGCGGAGTAGAAAAAGTGAAAAATATGGTGGTAGACGATCTGCGAGGCAAAGAAAATGAACACGCAATAATACAGGATCGTCTGCACGACCGCGCCCACGCGCCGGGGCAGGAAGCAGCACAGGCTGTAGAGCAGCAGCGCCGCCACGAGGCTGTAAAGCGCGATGAGCACGAGCGAGGGCGTGAAGAAAAATTTTCCGGTCGCCGCCCGCAGAACACACTCGTTCCAGAATATGTTCAGGAAGAAAAGCAGCAGCAGCCATTCGCGCGCGTAGTGCTGGCGGCGGTAGCGCCGGAACCAACACATGCGGCGCGGCGACTCGTCCGCACCCATGGTTTGAATTTGTTTCATGTCAGATTTCGTTCCTTCTCTTTCTTCTTCATTCGACTGCGGCGGTGTCCGCAGTCTGCCCTATTATACCTGATTCTCTTCCATTTGTAAACCTTTAATTTCTACATGAAAATCCGGAAAATCGCGGTTTTATTTGGATAAACAGGTCAAAAAAAGCGCCCCGACTTTTTCAAGCCGGAGCGCTTGTACATCAAAAGAGGCGCTCACCGCGGACAAATTTTGCTGCGATCTGACGGTCGTCGGCGAGGTAGAGCGCGCGGTCGAGACGGGAACGGAGCGGCAGCTCCTGCGGGTGGTCGAGCGAGGCGTCGTCGAGCACGACGGCGTCGAGCTCGTAGCCCGGCTCAAAGCGGCCGACCTTGCCGAAGAAGGCACCGCCGCCGGCCGTCGCGAGCCAGAAGGCGCAGTCAACGGACAGGGGCTTGACTGTCTCGTCAAGCAGGCGCCAGCGCAGCTTTGAGGCGCGAATGGCCGCTGCGATGGAGGCAAAGAGGTTCTCCGTCTCGCCGCCGGCCAGATCGGAGGCCAGCGCAACGCGCAGCCCTTCGTCGAGATAGCGGCCAACGGGCGCGACGCCGGAGGCCAGATTGGAGTTGGAGAGCGGGGAATGCGCGACGAAAACGCCGTTTTTCCGCATCAGCTCCATCTCCTCCCGAGAGGAATGCACGCAGTGCGCCATGATGCAGGGGTGATCGCCGCCGAAGAGGCCGAAGCGGTCGTAGGCGTCACCGTAGAATTTGGAGTCGGGGCAAAGCTCGCGCACCCACGCGATCTCGCCGAAGTTTTCCGAGAGGTGGCTCTGCACCGGCAGGTCGTATTTTTCCACCAGACCGCGCAGACCGCGCAGCAGCTCGTCGGTGCAGCTCGGGATAAAGCGCGGCGTGAGGATGGGCTTGGTGTTGGCGAAGCGCTCGCGCGTTGCGCAGATCCATGCCTCGGTGTCCGCAAGCGCCTGCGCCGCCGACGGCTCGCGCAGGTAATCCGGGCTGTTGCGATCCATGTTGACCTTGCCGACGTAGCTGACCAGACCGCTGGCCTCGAGCTTTTCCATCAGCAGGGTCGTGGCAGGAACGTGCAGAGAGGCAAAAAGAACGGCGCGGGTCGTCGCGCTGCGGCGCAGATGCGCCGTGAACTGGCCGTAGGCGCGGTCGGCATAGGCCAGCTCGGCGTATTTCGACTCCTCGGGGAAGGTATAGGTGTTCAGCCAGTCAAGCAGCTCCATATCCATGCCGAGGCCGCGGAAGGAGAACTGCGGCGCGTGCGCATGCAGATCGACCAGACCGGGCAGGACGAGCTTGTCGCCCATGTCCAGCAGCGGCAGGGCGCGGAAGGCCTCGGGCAGCGTCTCAAACACGCCGGCGCAGAGACCGTTTTCGCAGACCAGATAGGAATTTTCGCGCAGACGCAGCCTGTCCGGGGCGGCGCTGTCGCAGATGTGACCCTTTATCACAAAACTCAAGTTCATAATAGAACCTCCTAGTTACACTCTTTTCTCCAAACACTTATTATAATGGAAAACTAAAAAAGGGTCAATCCTGAAATAATTTTCAACGGATTTTTTGTGCAAATTCAATAAGGTCTTGCCGCTCGTTTTGGACATTTCCATCAATGACCGCTTGCAGCGCGGCATCTAAGATTCGGCCGATCTGCTTTCCTGCGGGGATGCCGAGCGAAAGAAGGTCGTTCCCCGTGAGGTTCAGCCGACTGAGGCAGAAGCAGGCGTCCGGCGCGGTCACGCGCAAAAAAAGCGCCTGCAGCGCCGCGATGTCGGCCTCGACGACCTCGGGCGGCTCCGTGCCCTTGCCCAGACGGTCGGCGCGCCGCAGACGCAGCAGCAGCTCCAGACGCTCCGCGCCGAGGCGCTGCACCAGACGGAGCATACCACGCCGCCCGATGCCCTCGAGCGCCGCGCCGTGCGCGCCGATCAGACCGGAGACAAGCGCGACCGTTTTAGAATCGTAGTGCAGACGGCGCAGGATCCGCTCGCTGAGCGCCGCGCCGGTTACCGTGTGGCCGTAAAAATGGCCGACGAGCTGCTTGTCAAAGGAGAACACGGCGGGCTTGCCGATGTCGTGCAGCAGCGCGGCCAGCCGCAGCGCCGGCTCCGGCTCGCAGGCCGCAAGGGCGTGCAGCGAGTGCTCCCAGACGTCGTAGGCGTGGTGGAAGTTGAACTGACGGAAGCCGATGCAGGGCGCAAGCTCCGGGATCGGCACGCAGACGACGTCGGAAAATTCGCGCAGCAGCTCCGGCGCGGCCGCGCCGCAGAGCAGGCCGTCAAGCTCCTTGCGGATGCGCTCGGCGGCGACGTTTTTCAGCAAAAAGCGGCACGTGTGCAGTGCCTCGGCGGTCTTCGGCTCGACCGCGAGTCGCAGCCGCGCGGCAAAGCGCAGACCGCGCAGGATGCGCAGAGCGTCCTCGGAGAAGCGCTCCGTCGG
>URLT01000012.1 GCA_900548795.1 uncultured Eubacteriales bacterium | reverse complement strand
CGATCCCGATCGCCGGATTCTTCCCCGGCAGGGATGCCGCACTCCCGCCGCGCAATGACGAGGGCGGCTGGCATATGTGGCTGCCGATCCTGCTGTCGGCGGCTGCGGCGGTGCTGATGGGCTGCTTCGGCGTGCCGGTCGCGCGCGGCTTTGCCGCGCTGGCGCAGACCGTCGTCGGCGCATAGGGGAGACGCCTATGAGACCGATCTTCTTGCTGTTCGCGGTGCTGCTGCCCTTTGCGGGCGGCGCCGCGATGTTGATGCTCCGGACGAAAACGGATCGCTGGGTGAAGCCCGCGACGATGTGCCTCACGGTGCTGACCTCCCTGCTGACGTGGGCGCTTGTGATCGCGCGGCCGGAGGGCGCGCTGACGATCTGGCGCTTCACCAACGACCTGACCTTTGATCTGCGCCTCGACGGGCTCGGCCGGTTTTTTGCCGGCATCGTCGCGACGCTCTGGCCGCTGACCGTGCTCTATGCCTTCTCCTATTTGCGGAACGACACGCGCAAGCGCAGCTTTTTTGCCTTCTTCACGATGTCCTATGGCGCGACGCTGGGCGTAGCGCTGGCGGGCGACCTGTTCACGATGTACTGCTTCTATGAGCTGCTCACGCTGTGCACCGTGCCGCTCGTGCTGCACACGCGCACCAAGGAGGCCACCCGCGCGGCCAAGACCTATTTCGTTTTCTCGCTCGGCGGCGCGGCGTTCGCCTTCGCCTCGATGCTCTTCCTTGTATCCAACGGCGTGACGGTCGATTTTGCACTCGGCGGGCTGCTGCACCGTTATCCCTACGGGCAGAAGTATCTGACCTATGTGTTTTATCTGCTGGGCTTCTTCGGCTTCGGCGTCAAGGCGGCCGTGTTCCCCGCTTGCCGGTGGCTGCCCAAGGCCTCGGCGGCGCCGACGCCGGTCACCGCGCTGCTGCACGCCGTTGCGGTGGTCAAGGCGGGCGCGTTTGCCATCCTGCGCCTGACGTATTACTGCTATGACGTGAATCTGCTGCGCGGAAGCTGGGCGCAGTGGGTCTGCATGGGCGCGGCGAGCTTCACGATCTTCTACGGCGCGGCGCGCGCCGTCAAGGAGACGCATTGGAAGCGCCGCCTCGCGTGGTCGACCGTCGCGAATTTGTCGTATATTCTGTTCGGCGCAACGCTGATGACCCCGGCGGGGATGTCCGGCGCGATGCTGCACATGGCCTTCCACGCCGAGATCAAGATCCTTGCGTTCTTCTGCGCGGGCGCGGTGCTCTGCCGCACGGGGCGCGAATATATCCCGGACTTGGCCGGACTGGGCAGAAAAATGCCGGTCACGTTCGGCTGCTTCACGGTGGCCGCCGTGGCGCTGGTGGGCATCCCGCCGTTGGCCGGCTTCGTGAGCAAATGGAGCCTGCTGTCGGCCGCTGCCGACGCGGGCACGCCGATGGCCTATCTCGGCGCGGGCGTGCTGCTCACAGCGGCGCTGCTGACCGCAATTTATATGTTCACGACCGTCAGCAAGGCGTGGTTCCCGTCGAAAACCGACGACCTGCGCGGCTTGCAGACGGTACGCGAGGCCGATTGGCGGATGCTCGTGCCGATGGTGCTGCTCGCCGTGGGCATATTGGTCACGGGTCTCTGCGGCGAGCCGATCGCGCGCGCCGTGGCCGAGATCGTCAGAACGGGGGTGGGCGCATGATGCTGCTGCTTGTGCCGTTTTTCCCGATGCTCTGCGCGGCCGCGTCTTATCTGCTTGGCAGGAAAAACCGCGCAGCGCGCGATCGCTTCGCCGTCTGCGCCGGGCTGGCCGAGCTGGCGCTGTGCGTCTGGCTGCTGTTCCTGCCCGTGCAGGAGAGCCGACTGCTCGGGCTGACGCTCGCGCTCGACGGCTTCCGGCGGGTCTACTGCCTCGTCGCCGCCTTCCTCTGGGCAATGACGCTGCTCTTCTCGCCGTGGTATTTCGCACGGCATCACCACCGTAACCGCTATTATTTCTTCAACCTCATGACCCTCGGCGCGACGCTCGGCGTGTTTTTGGCCGCCGATCTGCTGACTGCCTTCGTGTTCTTCGAGGTCATGAGCTTCACGTCCTACCCGTGGGTCGCGCAGGAGGAGGAGCCGGAGGCGCTGCGCGCCGCCGAGACCTACCTCGCCGTCGCCGTGATCGGCGGATTGGTCGCGCTGATGGGGCTGTTCCTTTTGCAGCACACGCTCGGCACGCTGCGGCTGGCGGAGCTGTATGACCGGGCGCGCGTCTGCCAGAATCGCGGCGTGCTCTATGCCGCCGGGGGCTGCATCCTCTTCGGCTTCGGCGCGAAGGCGGGCATGTTCCCCCTGCACATCTGGCTGCCGAAGGCGCACCCGGTCGCGCCCGCGCCGGCCTCGGCGCTGCTCTCGGGCATCCTGACCAAGGCGGGCGTCTGGGGCATTTTGGCGATTTCGTGCAACATCTTCCGCTATGACGCGGCGTGGGGGCGCGTCGTGCTCGCGCTCGGCACGGTCACGATGCTGCTCGGCGCGGTGCTGGCGGTGTTCAGCGTCGACCTCAAGCGCACGCTGGCCTGCTCGTCCATGTCGCAGATCGGCTTCATTCTCGTCGGCATCGGCATGATGGGGCTGCTCGGCGAGCAGAACGTGACCGCCGCGCGCGGCGTTCTGCTGCACATGGTCAACCACTCGCTGTTCAAGCTCGTGCTCTTCCTCTGCGCGGGCGTGGTGTTCGTCAATCTGCACGCCCTGCGGCTCGACGACATCCGCGGCTTCGGCCGCAAAAAGCCGCTGCTGCACGCGGCCTTCCTGCTGGGCGCAGCGGGCATCGCCGGCGTGCCGCTGCTCAACGGCTTTGTCAGCAAATCGCTGCTGCACGAGGCCATCGTCGAATACGGCGGCGGGGCGCTCATGACCGGCGTGGAATGGATCTTCCTGTTCTCCGGCGGCCTGACCGCGGCCTATATGACCAAGCTCTATATCGCGCTGTTCTGGGAAAAGCACCCGACGCGGCAGGCCGAATTCGACGCGATGCGCCGGTATTGCAGCCCGGCGGCGTCGGTCGCGCTGGGGCTGTCCGCCCTGACGCTCCCGGCGCTGGGGCTGACGGCGCGCTTCTCCATGCGCAAAATCACGGAGGTCGGGCTGGACTTCTTCCGCGTCGGGCAGGCCGAGCCGTTCCCGGCGCTGCTGACGCTCGAGAATCTCAAGGGTGCGGCGATCTCGCTGGGCATCGGCGCGGCGGTCTATCTGCTGCTCGTTCGCCCGGTGCTGCGGCGGAACGGGAGCTATGTCGACCTCTGGCCGAAACGGTTCGATCTGGAGGAGCTGGTCTATCGGCCGCTGCTGCTCAGGCTCCTGCCGGGTGCGCTCGGCTGGGTCTGCGCGCTGTTCGGTGAGAACAAGCTGACGATCCCGCTGGCAAAGGGCGTCTTCCGCGCGTTCGGCGTCGTGAGCCACGCGCTCAGCGACCTGACCGACGCGCTCGTGCTGCTGCTGCGGCGCACGATTTTCCGCCCGAGCCCCATCCCGAACGGGAGCAAAACCGAGCAGACGCTGCCCTATCGCATGGGCAAGGCCGTCGACCGGTGCACCGGCGGGGGAGAGCGCTATGCGCGGCTGTTCTACCGCCTGCACCACACATGGGTGCGCACGACGCACCGCATTAGCGGCAACCTGTCCTTTGCGCTGCTGCTGTTCTGCGCCGCCCTCGTCGCCGCGTTCGTCTATCTGCTCCTGCTCCGGTAAAACGCACGAAAACCGCCCTGTCAGCTTGCACCGACAGGGCGGTTTTTCACGTGCGTGGCAGGGGAGAGCGGAATATTTGAAAAATCTGCATCTTTCACAAAAAATCAGAAAATTTTTTATTGAAAAGGTCAAAAAAAGGCTTGACATTCACGGCTGCGTGTATTACAATGTATACCGTTGCGGCGCAGGCATAAGCTGCGCGCAAAATTGCGATGATGCAGGAGATTGCGTTGAAAAACGGTAACTTCTGCGGAGTATGTCCGGTCATCGGGCGGCTGAGGCGTGAAAGCATGTGGCGTATATCGCCGCTGCGGAAACCAAGGCCGGCAAACGTCGGTCTTTTTTCATGAAAGCGGAGTGATACGCACGGGAAAGCGTGCACCGTTCTCGTCTCGACCGTACCCAGCGAAGACAACGAAAACTGAGTACGTTTCACTAAGGAGGAAACAACCACAATGGCAAACATGATCCGAATTCGCCTCAAGGCGTACGATCACCAGCTCATCGACAGCACTGCTGAAAAGATCGTCGAGTCCGCAAAGCGCAACGGCGCGACCGTCTCCGGCCCGATCCCCCTTCCCACGAAGAAGGAGGTCGTCACCATCCTGCGTGCCGTGCACAAGTACAAGGATTCCCGCGAGCAGTTCGAGCGCAGAACCCACAAGCGTCTGATCGATATCCTCAACCCGAACGCCAAATGCGTCGAAGCCCTTCAGGGCCTTGACCTGCCGGCCGGCGTTGAGATTGAGATAAAGCTGTAATCACCTAGTTATAATAGGTATACGGCGAACCCCGACCGTCTGCCGAGACGGTCCCGGGTCATGTTGGCAAACCAATGGCTGCCCAATGGTCAAGTTTGCCAACCAATAACCTAACAAAAGGAGTAAACACCATGCAGAAAGCAATCATCGGCAAGAAAGTGGGCATGACCCAGATCTTCGATGAGAACGGTCACGTGATCCCGGTCACCGTTATCGAGGCCGGTCCGTGCGTCGTCTCCCAGAAGAAGACCGTTGAGAATGATGGCTATGTTTCCGTGCAGCTGGCTTACGGCGAGGTCGCCGAGAAGAAGCTGAGCAAGCCGGAGCTGGGTCACCTCAAGAAGGCAGAGGTCTCTGCCAAAAAGTATCTGAAAGAATTCAAGCTCGACAATGCCGCGCAGCTTGAGGTCGGCGCCGAGATCAAGGCGGACGTTTTCGCCGCCGGCGATCACGTCGACGTCACCGGCACCTCCAAGGGCCATGGCTTCCAGGGCTCCGTCAAGCGCCACGGCACGCACATCCAGAAGATGTCCCACGGCGGCGGCCCGGTTCACCGTCACGCCGGCTCGATGGGCTCCTCTTCCGATCCTTCCCGTATCTTCAAGGGCAAGAATATGCCCGGCCAGATGGGCGTCGAGCAGGTCACCGTCCAGAATCTGGACGTCGTCAAGGTCGATGCAGACCTGAACATGATCGTGCTGCGCGGCGCGGTCCCCGGCCCGAAGGGCGGCCTTGTGTATATCAAGAGCACCGTCAAGACCATTAAGGTCGCGAAGGGCGAGGCTGGCGTCAGCAAGAACCCGCAGAAGGCATCCGGCCGTAACCCGCAGAAGGCCTCCGCAAGAAACGCCTAAGGAAAGGAGAGTTAACAAATGCTTAAAACGAATGTGTATGACATGAACGGCAAGCAGGTTGGTGAAGTTGAACTTTCCGAGGCTGTTTTCGGCATCGAGCCGAACGAATCCGTTGTTCATGACGTTGTGAAGAATCATCTGGCCAACTGCCGTCAGGGCACGCAGTCCGCGCTGACCCGCGCAGAGGTCTCCGGCGGCGGCAGAAAGCCGTGGCGCCAGAAGGGCACCGGCCACGCCCGTCAGGGCAGCACCCGCGCCCCGCAGTGGACGCACGGCGGCGTCGTTTTCGCCCCGAAGCCCAGAGACTACAGCTACACCCTCAACAAGAAGGTGCGCCGTCTGGCTCTGAAGTCCGTCCTGAGCGCGAAGGCACAGGCCGACGCCATCGTCGTCATCGACGAGATCAAGATGGACGAGATCAAGACCAAGAAGTTCGCCGGCTTCCTCAGCGCGGTCAACGCCGACACCAAGGCGCTGGTCGTCACCGCTGACGTGAAGGAAAACGTCGTGCTCTCCGCACGCAACATCCCCGGCGTCGAGACCACCTTTGCCAACCTCATCAACGTTTACGATCTGCTCAACGCGAAGAAGATCGTCGTCGAGAAGGCTGCGCTTGCGAAGATTGAGGAGGTGTTCGCATGAAGACTGCATACGATATCGTGCTCCGTCCGGTCATCACCGAACAGTCCATGGAAGCAACCGAGCTGAAGAAGTACGTCTTTATGGTCGCCAAGAACGCGACCAAGACCGAGATCAAGGCCGCCGTTTCCGAGATCTTCGGCGTCAAGGTCGAAAAGGTCACCACCATCAACATGGACGGCAAGCTCAAGCGCCAGGGCAGATACCCCGAGGGCCGCACCGCCTCCTACAAGAAGGCCGTTGTCAAGCTGACCGCCGATTCCAAGACCATCGAATTCTTCGAGGGTATGGTCTAATCCATCTCAATTAAAGGAGTGTAACGCAAAATGGCGATTAAAACTTATAAGCCTTATACCCCCGCACGCCGCGGCATGACCGTGTCCGCGTTTGAAGGCGTCGAGAAAAAGGCAAAGCCCGAGCGTAGCCTGGTTGAGACCCTGAAGAAGCATTCCGGTCGCAACAGCTACGGCAGAATCACCGTCCGCCACCGCGGCGGCGGCAACAAGCGCAAGTACCGCGTCATCGACTTCCGTCGCAACAAGCTCGAAATGCCGGCAGTTGTGCAGCGCATCGAGTACGACCCCAACCGCAGCGCCTTCATTGCGCTGGTCAAGTATGAGGACGGCGAGCTTCGCTACATCCTCGCTCCGGTCGGCCTGAAGGCCGGCGACACCGTCGTCAGCTCCGCATCGGCCGACATCAAGCCCGGCAACTGCCTGCCCATCGCAAACATCCCCGTCGGCACCGTGATCCACAACGTCGAGCTCCAGCCCGGCGCCGGCGCGCAGCTCGTCCGCTCTGCGGGCGTCGCCGCCCAGCTTCTGGCCAAGGAGGGCGAGCTTGCTCAGGTTCGTCTGCCGTCCGGTGAGGTTCGCTATGTCCGCATGAACTGCACCGCAGTCATCGGTCAGGTCGGCAACATCGACCACGCCAACGTTCACATCGGCAAGGCCGGCCGCACCCGTCACATGGG
Organism: uncultured Eubacteriales bacterium; assembly: GCA_900548795.1. GTDB lineage: Bacteria > Bacillota > Clostridia > Oscillospirales > Oscillospiraceae > JAZOXB01. Next base: position 20,762 of record URLT01000012.1, on the reverse strand, counting down.
CATCCGTCCGACCGTCCGTGGCTCCGTTATGAACCCGAACGACCACCCGCACGGCGGCGGCGAGGGCCGCGCCCCGGTCGGCCGTCCCGGCCCTGTCACTCCGTGGGGCAAGCCGGCGATGGGTTACAAGACCCGCAAGACGAAGAACCGTACCGATCGGTTCATCATCAAGCGCCGCAACAGTAAGTAAGGGAGGAAATGAATCATGAGCAGAAGCATTAAAAAAGGCCCGTTTGTTGCTCCCGAGCTGTACAAGCGCGTTGAAGAGCTGAACAAGACCGGTGAAAAGAAAGTGCTGAAGACCTGGTCGAGATCTTCCACCATCTTCCCCTCCTTTGTCGGTCATACGATCGCTGTCCATGACGGCCGCAAGCATGTTCCCGTCTATGTGACAGAAGACATGGTTGGTCATAAGCTGGGCGAGTTCGTTCCCACCAGAACGTTCCGCGGACATTCCGGCTCCAAGACCTCCAACGCGAAATAAGGAGGAATCGACATGGAAGCAAAAGCACATCTGAAATACCTGCGTATGTCCCCGCGCAAGGTCCAGATCCTCTGCGACCTCATCCGCGGCAAGGACGCCAAGACCGCTTGCGCCTATATCATGCAGACCCCGAAGGCAGCCTCTGAGCCGATGCTCAAGGTTCTGCTCAGCGCGATGGCCAACGCCGAGAACAACCACGGCATGAACCGGGACAACCTGTTCGTCTCCACCGCGGTCGCCAACCCCGGCCCGACCCTCAAGCGCGGCAGACCCAGAGCCAAGGGCAGATATAATCGCATTCTCAAGAGAACGACTCACCTCACCATCGGTGTGAGTGAGAAGGCTTAAGGAGGTTACTATGGGACAGAAAGTTAATCCTCATGGACTGCGCGTAGGCGTTATCAAGGATTGGGATTCCCGCTGGTATGCCCGCAACGACAAGGTCGGCGACCTGATCGTTGAGGACTACAACATCCGCAAGGATCTCAAGCAGCGCCTCTACTCCGCCGGCATTGCAAAGATCGAGATCGAGCGCAGCAACGCCCGCATCAAGATCAACCTGCATTGCTCCCGCCCCGGCGTCGTCATCGGCAAGGGCGGCCAGGAGATCGAGAAGCTCCGCCTCGAGCTGGAAAAGAAGCTCGGCAAGTCCGTCTCTCTGAATATCATCGAGATCCGCAGCCCGGACCTCAACGCTCAGCTCGTCGCCGAGAACATCGCGGCGCAGCTTGAGAAGCGCATCTCCTTCCGCCGCGCCATGAAGCAGGCGATGCAGAGAGCGACCCGTCTGGGCGCGAAGGGCATCAAGTGCGCCTGCGGCGGCCGTCTCGGCGGCGCCGAGATCGCGCGCAGCGAATCCTATCACGAGGGCACCATCCCGCTTCAGACCCTCCGTGCGGACATCGAATACGGCTTCGCAGAAGCCAACACCACGTATGGCAAGATCGGCTGCAAGGTCTGGATCTACAAGGGCGAGGTGCTCAACTCCACCCTGCGTCAGACCGCGCCGGAGGCACCGCGCCGTGACCGCCGCAATGACCGTCGCAACGACCGTCGCCGTGACGACCGCCGCGGCGAGCGCAGACCCTTCAATGGCGAGCGTCGTCGTGACGACCGTCGGGAAGGAGGCAACCGCTAATGTTAATGCCTAAAAGAACAAAGTTCCGCAGAGTGCAGCGCGGCCGCATGAAGGGCGCAGCCTCCCGCGGCAATAAGGTTTCCTACGGTGAGTTCGGCATTCAGGCTCTTGAGCCCGGCTGGATCACCGGCAACCAGATCGAAGCGGCTCGTATCGCAATGACCCGTTACACCAAGCGTGGCGGTCAGGTCTGGATCAAGATTTTCCCCGACAAGCCCGTTTCCAAGAAGGCGCTCGGCGTCCGAATGGGTTCCGGTAAGGGCGCGCCCGAATACTGGGTCGCCGTTGTCAAGGCGCAGAAGGTCATGTTCGAGATCGGCGGCGTTTCCGAAGAGGATGCGCGCGAGGCGCTCCGCCTGGCGCAGCACAAGCTGCCCATCAAGACCAAGATCATCGCCCGGGAAGATGCAGTATCTGAGAATGGTGGTGAATAATGATGAAGGCAAAGGAACTGAGAGCCATGTCCGTGGCTGAGCTGGAGCAGAAGGCGAAGGATCTGAAGAAGGATCTGTTCTTCCTGCGGATGCAGCACGCAACGAACCAGTTGGATAACCCCATCAAGCTCGCGGCTGTCAAGAAGGACATTGCCCGCATCAAGACTATTATTCGTGAGAAAGAGACCGCAATCTGAGGAGGTAAGCGAAAATGAATGAAAATACCAGAGCTTTCCGCAAAACCAGAATTGGTCAGGTCGTCTCCGATAAGATGGACAAGACCATCGTGGTTGCAATTGAGGATAGCGTGCAGCACAAGCTGTACAAGAAGATCGTGAAGAGAACCTACAAGCTGAAGGCGCACGACGAGAACAACGAGTGCGGCATCGGCGACACCGTGAAGGTGATGGAGTGCCGCCCCCTGTCCAAGGACAAGAGATGGCGCCTCGTCGAAATCATCAAGAAGGCTGAATAAGGAGGTCGGGAACACATGATTCAACAGGAAAGTTATCTGAAGGTTGCCGACAACACCGGCGCGAAGGAGATCAAGTGCATCCTCGTGCTCGGCGGCTCCAAGCGTAAGTTCGGCAACATCGGCGACGTGATCGTCGCTTCCGTCCGCAAGGCCGCCCCGAACGGCACGGTGAAGAAGGGCGAGGTCGTCCGCGCTGTCATCGTCCGCTCCGCCAAGGGCGTCCGCCGCGCCGACGGAACCTACGTTCGTTTCGACGAGAACGCGGCCGTCCTCATCAAGGAGGACAAGAATCCCCGCGGCACCCGTATTTTTGGGCCGGTCGCCAGAGAGCTTCGTGACAAGGAATACATGAAGATCCTCTCGCTGGCTCCGGAAGTCATTTAATAGGGGGACGTCGAAGTATGAACATTAAAAAGAACGACACCGTCATTGTCCTGTCCGGCAAGTCCAAGGGCAAGAAGGGCAAGGTCATCGCGGCCATGCCCAAGGAGAACAAGGTCATTGTCGAGGGCGTCAACGTCGCGACCTGCCACGTCAAGGCTCGCAAGCAGAACGACGCCTCCGGCATCATCAAGCGTGAGATCCCGATCCGCGTCGACAAGGTGCAGCTCTTCTGCTCCAAGTGCGGCAAGGGCGTGCGCGTCGGCTTCAACGTGGACGGCGACAAGAAGGTTCGCGTCTGCAAGAAGTGCGGCAAGGAAATCTAAGGAGGAGGAACGAATCAATGGCTAGACTGCAAGTGAAATACAAAGAAGAGATCGCTCCTGCTCTGATGAAGAAATTCCAGTACAAGAGCGTCATGCAGATCCCGCAGGTCGCGAAGGTCATCGTGAACGTCGGCTGCGGCGAGAGCAAGAACAACGCCAAGGAGATCGAGGCCATCTGCAAGGACATCGCCACCATCACCGGCCAGAAGCCCATCACCACCAAGGCCCGCAAGTCCGTCGCGAACTTCAAGGTCCGTGAAGGCGAGACCGTCGGCGTCAAGGTCACCCTCCGCGGCGACCGTATGTGGGAGTTCCTCGACCGTCTGTTCAACGTGGCGCTGCCCCGTGTCCGCGACTTCCGCGGCATCAACCCCAACTCCTTCGACGGCCACGGCAACTATGCCATGGGTCTGAAGGAACAGCTCATCTTCCCCGAAATCGAGTATGACAAGGTCGACAAGATCCGCGGCATGGACATCTGCATCTGCACCACCGCCAATACCGACGAGGAAGCCAAGGAACTGCTGACCATGGTCGGCGCTCCGTTCCACGCTTAAGGAGGAAGACGAAATGGCAAGAAAAGCGATGATTCTCAAGCAGCAGGCCGGGAACAAGTTCTCCAGCCGCCGCTACAACCGCTGCAAGATCTGCGGCAGACCCCATGCTTACCTGCGTGATTTCGGCGTTTGCCGTATCTGCTTCCGTGAGCTGGCGTACAAGGGCGAGATCCCCGGCGTCCGCAAGGCAAGCTGGTAATCGTCCACCATTCACACACTGTGTGATCCAAATGTAAAACAGGCATCAGAAGTCAGAGGAAAATGGGGCCGCTCACGGCCTGCATTCCTCTGATACTCTGGCGTCTTAACGGGTTTAGCCCGTAACTTCTAAAGGAGGTAACATCACATGCAAATCACCGATCCCGTTGCAGATATGCTGACCCGCATCCGGAACGCGAACTCTGCAAAGCACGACACCGTGGATGTCCCCGCTTCCAACCTGAAGAAGGACATCGCCAAGATCCTGCTCGACGAGGGCTACATCAAGGCCTATTCCGTCGAAGAGGACGGCAAGCAGGGCGTGATCCACATCACCCTGAAGTATCTCGGCAACAAGGAGAAGGTCATTTCCGGTCTTCGCCGCGTTTCCAAGCCCGGCCTGCGTGTCTATGCCGGCGCTGAGGAGCTTCCGAAGGTTCTTCGCGGCCTCGGAATCGCCATCATTTCCACATCCAAGGGCGTCATGACCGACAAGGCAGCGCGCGCTGCGCACGTCGGCGGCGAGGTCCTTGCGTTCGTCTGGTAAGGAGGTAACATTTTATGTCCAGAATCGGTAAAATGCCTATCACTGTACCGGCCGGCGTCGAAGTGACCGTCGCTGAGGGCAACCTCGTCACCGTCAAGGGCCCGAAGGGTACACTGACCAGCAAATTCCATCATGATATGATCATCAAGCAGGATGGCGCGGTGCTCACCGTCTGCCGTCCGAATGACGAGCATGAAAACAAGAGCCTGCACGGTCTGACCCGCACGCTTCTGCACAACATGGTCATCGGCGTCGAAAAGGGCTTCACCAAGGAGCTTGAGGTCAACGGCGTCGGCTACCGCGCCTCCAAGGAGGGCAACAAGCTCGTCCTCAACGTCGGTTACTCTCATCCGGTCGCAATGGAAGAGCCCGACGGCATCACCGTCGATGTTCCGGCGCCGAACAAGATCATCGTCAACGGCATCGACAAGCAGAAGGTCGGACAGTTTGCTGCAAACGTCCGTGGAAAGAGACCCCCGGAACCCTACAAGGGCAAGGGCATTAAATACACGACCGAGGTCATTCGCCGCAAAGAAGGCAAGGCCGGCGGTAAGAAATAATAGGAGGTGTGCGTAAATGATTAAGAAGACCGATAAGAAAGCAATGCGACTGCATCGTCATGTTCGCGTGCGCGGTAAGATCTCCGGCACACCGTGCAGACCCCGCCTGAATGTTTTCAGAAGCAACGCAAACATCTATGCACAGATCATTGATGATGTCAACGGAGTCACGCTCGTTTCCGCTTCCACCGTGGAAAAAGAGTTTGACGGCGCGACCGGCAACTGCAAGGCTGCCAAGAAGGTCGGCCTGAAGCTCGCCGAACGCGCGAAGGCCAAGGGCATTGAAGAGGTCGTGTTCGACCGTGGCGGTTATATCTATCACGGCCGTGTCGCAGCTCTTGCCGACGGCGCCCGCGAAGGCGGACTCAAATTCTAAGAGGAGGAACGAGAAATGGCTTATAACAGAGCACCTGAAAAGGACAATGCTCCCGAAATGATCGAGCGTGTCGTCTACCTCAACCGTGTCAGCAAGACGGTTAAGGGCGGCCGCGTTATGAAATTCTCCGCGCTGGTCGTCGTCGGCGACGGCAACGGCACCGTGGGCTACGGCCTCGGCAAGGCGGCGGAGGTTTCCGAAGCCATCCTCAAGGGCATCGCCAACGCCAAGAAGAACCTGCACAAGGTCACTCTGAGCGGCACGACGATCCCCCACGAGGTCATCGGCATCTACGGCGCCGGCAGCGTCCTCATGAAGCCCGCCTCCGTCGGTACCGGCGTCATCGCCGGCGGCGCAGTCCGTGCTGTCATGGAGGCCGTCGGTATCACCAACATTCGTACCAAGTGCCTTCGCTCCAACAACCCGCAGAACGTCGTCAAGGCGACCATGCAGGGTCTGCTGAGCCTGCGCGGCCCGGAAGAGGTCGCTCGCATCCGCGGCAAGAGCGTGGAAGAAATCATCGGTTAAGGAGGATACGAACATGGCACAGTTGAAGATCAAGCTCGTCAAGAGCATTTCCGGTCGTATCCAGAAGCACATTGCCACGGCGGAATCCCTCGGCCTTCGCAAGATCGGCCAGGAGACCATCCAGCCCGACAATGAACAGACCCGCGGCAAGATCGCCAAGATCGGCTATCTGCTCGAGGTCACCGAAGTAGAATAAGGAGGAGACAAGAATGGAACTTCATGAACTTGCTCCCGTTCTGGGTTCTACCCAGGTCGCCAAGCGCAAGGGTCGCGGCACCGGCACCGGCAACGGCAAGACCGCCGGCCGCGGTCACAAGGGTCAGAAGGCTCGCTCCGGCGGCAAGGTCCGCATCGGCTTCGAAGGCGGCCAGATGCCTCTGGCACGCCGTGTCCCGAAGCGCGGCTTCAACAACATCTTTGCAAAGCCCCTCACCGAGGTCAAACTGAGCGCGTTCAACGTATTTGAAGACGGCGCTACCGTCGATGCTGCGGCTCTGCTTGAAAAGGGCATCATCCGCAACTGCAAATACGGCGTGAAGGTGCTCTCCAACGGCGAACTGACCAAGAAGGTCACCGTCAAGGCGGCCAAGTTCTCCGAAGGCGCAAAGGCTAAGATCGAGGAGGCAGGCGGAAAGGCTGAGGTGGTGTAAGTGCTTACGACACTTCGCAACGCATGGAAGATCGCAGACCTTCGCAAGAAGCTGCTCTTTACCCTGCTCATCATCCTTCTCTACCGCATCGGAAACGTGATCCCCGTCCCGTTCGTCAACGTCGACCAGATGGCTCTGATGTTTGAGCAGCAGCTCAGCAACACGATCCTCGGCCTGATGAACATGATGTCCGGCGGCGCGTTCTCCATGGCGACGATCTTCGCGCTGGGCATCCAGCCGGCGATCAACGCCTCGATCATCATTCAGCTCCTCACCATCGCCATCCCCGCTCTGGAACGCCTGAGCAAGGAGGGCGGCGAGGAGGGCAAGAAGACCATCAGCCGTATCACGCGCTACACGACCATTGGTCTGGGCGTTCTGATGGGCTTCGCCTACTATATGATGCTCGTCAACTACAATTCGCAGTACGGCAACCAGCTGCTCACGCAGACCGGCGTGCTGCCCGCGATCGTCATCATCCTCACCTTTACCGCCGGCGCGACGCTCGTCACCTGGCTGGGTGATCAGATCACCGAGTACGGCATCGGCAACGGCATCTCCATGATCCTGTTTGCCAACATCATCGCGCGGATCCCGCAGGGCATCTTCCTGCCGATCTATCTCGAGCTGAAGAACGGCTTCTCGAGCTTCTGGTACTGGGCGCTGCTCATTATCGTTGCAATGCTGGCCGTGATCGTCTTCATCGTGTTCGTCTCGCAGGCTGAGCGCCGCATTCCGGTGCAGTATGCCAAGCGCGTCGTCGGCCGCAAGGTCTACGGCGGCCAGAACACGCACCTGCCCATCAAGGTGAATATGTCCGGCGTTATGCCGATCATCTTCGCCCAGTCGATCGCCTCTCTGCCCGCGACCATCTGCGCCTTTGCAGGCGTCGGCAGCGGCAACTGGTGGTATGACCATGTCTTTGACAGCAAGAGCGCCATCTACTGCGTGTGCTACCTGCTGCTCATCGTGGGCTTCAGCTACTTCTACGCGACCATTCAGTACAACCCCGTTGAGGTTGCCAACAACCTCAAGAAAAACGGCGGCTTCATCCCCGGCTTCCGTCCGGGTCGTCCCACGTCGGACTTCATCCGCAAGGTCATCAACAAGGTCACGCTCTTCGGCGCGATCTACCTCGGTATCATTGCGGTGCTGCCCATCGTGCTGGGCGCTGCCTTCGGCAACACGAACTTCTCCTTCGGCGGTACCTCCGTGATCATCGTGGTCAGTGTCGCCCTTGAGACGGTCGCAGCGATCGAGGCGCAGATGATGATGCGCAACTATTCCGGCTTCCTGCAGAAGTAACCGGAGGCAGACCAATGAGATTGATTCTGTTGGGCGCCCCCGGCGCAGGAAAGGGAACGCAGGCCGAGCGGATCGCCGCCCGGCTGCGCATCCCGACCATTTCCACCGGAAACATTCTTCGGGAAGCGATCAAAAACGGTACGGAGACCGGCAAGAAGGCGAAAAGCCTGATCGACCGGGGTCAGCTCGTCCCGGACGATGTCATTCTCGGCATCGTCCGCGAGCGGCTGGCTCAGCCGGACTGCGCCGGCGGCTACATCCTCGACGGTGTGCCGCGCACGCTTGCACAGGCGCAGGGTCTGATCGACCTCGGCATCGAGATCGACCGGGTCGTCTCCATTGAACTGGCCGACGAGGTGATCGAAGCGCGCATGACCGGGCGCCGCGTCTGCGGCTCCTGCGGCGCGAGCTACCACCTCAAGGCAAATCCGCCCAAAACAGAGGGCATCTGCAATGCCTGCGGCGGCGGGCTGGTGACCCGTAAGGACGACGAGCCGGAAACGGTTCGCAACCGTCTGCGTGTCTACCACGCCGAGACCGAGGCGCTCAAGGGCTTCTATGAAAACCTTGGCAAGCTGCGGCTTGTCCGGGGCGATCAGCCCATTGAGGATGCAACTCGTGATATTTTGGCGGCTTTGGGAGATTGAGCTATGATCTCCATCAAAACAGAACGTGAGCTCTCTGTGATGCGCCGAGCCTGTAAAATTACCGCGGCAGCCCGTGCTTTGGCAGGGGAAATGGTAAGACCCGGCGTAACAACCAAGGAGATCGACAAAGCTGTCTACGATTTTATCGTATCACAAGGCGCAAAGCCCGCGTTCCTGAACTACTGCGGGTATCCGGCCAGCGCGTGCATTTCCGTGAACAATACCGTCATTCACGGCATTCCCGACGGCCGGGTGCTCCGAGAGGGCGACATCGTCTCCGTTGACGTTGGCGCGCTCTGGAACGGGTTCAACGGCGACTGCGCCGCAACCTTCGCCTGCGGTCAGATTTCTGACGAGGCACAAAAGCTCATAAATGTCACGAGGCAGAGCTTTTTCGAGGGCGTGAAATTCGCACGCCAGGGTTATCGAGTTTCGGACATCGGACACGCCGTACAAGCCTACGTCGAGTCCAACGGCTTCTCCGTCGTGCGCTCCTTCGTCGGTCACGGCGTCGGCGAGCATATGCACGAGGAGCCTGAGGTTCCGAACTATGGAAAGCCCGGAAGGGGCCCGAGACTGATCCGCGGCATGACGATCGCCATTGAGCCGATGGTCAACGTCGGCACCTATGAGGTGCAGGTGTTGAAGGACGGCTGGACGACTGTCACCGCCGACGGCAAGCTCTCGGCGCACTACGAAAATACTGTTCTCATAACAGACGGCGAGCCGGAAATTCTCACCGTCACCGAGGGGCTGTAGCATGGAAATTTCCAAATCGGATCTCGTCCTTTCGACCGCCGGCCACGACCGGGGAAAGCTGTTCTTCGTAATGGACACAGACGGTGTGTACGTCTTCCTCGCAAACGGAAAGGAGCGAAAGCTCGAAGCGCCGAAGCGCAAAAAAATCATGCACGTTCAAAGGGTCCTTCGGCCAGATTCGCCCGTGGCTGACCGCATTGCGGCCGGCGCACAGGTGCTCAACAGCGAATTACGAAGGGAACTGGCTGCAATCAGCCGGACAATCAACGTTTCAACCAAGGAGGGTTTATAAAACTTGGCAAAAGACGACGTAATCGAACTTGAGGGCATCGTAACCGATGCACTGCCGAATGCCATGTTCAAGGTCGAAATCGGCAAGGGGCATACCATTCTGGCACACATTTCCGGCAAGCTCAGAATGAACTATATCAAGATCTTGCCCGGTGACAAGGTAACGGTTCAGATGTCTCCGTACGATCTGACCCAAGGTCGGATCACATGGAGAAGCAAGTAATTTAAGTTCTCATTTATGGAGGGAAAACAGTATGAAGGTTAGACCGTCCGTGAAGCCCATGTGCGAAAAATGTAAGATCATCAAGCGCAAGGGTCGCGTTATGGTAATTTGCGAAAATCCCAAGCACAAGCAGAGACAAGGCTAAGGAGGTGCTCTAAGAGTATATGGCACGTATTGCTGGTATTGACCTGCCCCGCGAGAAGAGAATTGAGATCGGCCTCACCTATATCTTCGGCATCGGCAGAAAAAGCGCGCAGGACATCCTGAAGATGGCCGGCGTTAACCCCGACATCCGCGTCAAGGACCTCACCGAGGATCAGGAAGCTGCTCTTCGTGACGTCATCGACAAGAACTACACCATCGAGGGCGACCTCCGCCGTGAAGTCGCTCTGAACATCAAGCGTCTGGTTGAAATCGGCTGCTATCGCGGAATGCGTCATCGCCGCGGTCTGCCCGTCCGCGGTCAGCGCACGAAGACCAACGCCCGCACCCGCAAGGGTCCGAAGAAGACCATCGCCAATAAGAAGAAGTAAGGAGGGATATCAATGGCAAAGGCAAATGCGAAGAAAGTCGTTAAGCGCCGTCGCGAGCGCAAAAATGTTGAAAAGGGCGCCGTTCATATCCGTTCCTCCTTCAACAACACCATGGTCACCGTGACCGATCTGCAGGGCAACGCCCTTTCTTGGGCCTCCTCCGGCGGACTCGGCTTCCGCGGCTCCCGTAAGTCCACCCCGTACGCCGCTCAGATGTGCGCCGAGACCGCTGCGAAGGCTGCGATCGAGGTCTGCGGTCTGAAGACCGTCGAGGTTTACGTCAAGGGCCCCGGCCAGGGCCGTGAAGCCGCGATCCGTGCGCTTCAGTCCGCCGGTCTGGAAGTCGTCTCCATCAAGGACGTCACCCCCATTCCTCACAATGGCTGCCGTCCCCCGAAGAGACGCCGTGTCTGATTCATAAGGAGGAAAGCAAGTAATGGCAAAAAATACTCAACCCGTTCTCAAGCGCTGCCGTACCCTCGGCGTTTCTCCTGCTGCCATGGGTTATTCCAAGACTTCCAACAAGAACCCCGGCGGCCAGAGAAGAGTCAAAAAGTCCGAGTACGCTCTGCAGTTGACCGAAAAGCAGAAGGTCAAGTTCGTCTACGGCATTCTGGAAAAGCAGTTCCGGATGTATTACGAGAAGGCCGCCCGCGCAGAGGGCAACACCGGCGAGGTGCTGCTGAGCCTGATCGAGCGCCGTCTGGATAACGTTGTTTATCGTCTCGGCTTCGCGTCGACCCGCCGCGAGGCGCGTCAGCTTGTCAACCACGGCCACTACACCGTCAACGGCAAGCGCGTGAACATCCCGTCCTATCTCGTCAGAACCGGCGACGTCATCGCCGTCTGCGAGAAGAGCTGCTCCAACAACCGCTTCAAGAAGCTCAAGGAGGACGACGCCTTCGTCGCCGCCCCGAAGTGGTTGGATCGTGATAAGAACACCCTGACCGGCAAGGTTCTCGCTCTGCCTGAGAAAGACGACATCGACTTTGAAATCGCCGAGCACCTCATCGTCGAGTTGTACTCCAAGTAAAGCTTCACCCTCGTTTATTGGAAAGCTGTTTTACACCGCAAAACCGATGTTTTGCAATTTAATAAGGAGGGTATCTGTTTTATGGTAGAAATTGACAAGCCGCGCATTGAGTGTATCGACTCTCCCGAAAATCCTTCCCACGGCGTGTTTTACGTCGAGCCGCTGGAGCGCGGCTATGGCATCACGCTGGGCAACTCGCTGAGAAGGATCCTTCTCTCGTCCCTGCCCGGCACTGCAGCCACCTCCATCAAGATCGCCGGTGTGCAGCATGAGTTCTCCACGATCCCCGGCGTCAAGGAAGACGTCACCGAGATCGTTCTGAACATCAAGCAGATCATCGCGAAGGTCAACTGCGTCGGCACCAAGACGGTCTATATCGACGCCTCCGGCGAGTGCGAGGTCACCGCCGGCGACATCAAGACCGACGACGACGTGGAGATCATCAACAAGGATCTGCACATTGCCACCCTCGGGCCCGACGCCACCCTCAACATGGAGATCACCATGAGCCGCGGCCGCGGCTATGTGCCGGCTGACCGCAACAAGACTCCGCAGACGCCCATCGGTGTGATCCCGGTCGATTCGCTGTATTCACCGGTCTACAAGGTGAACTACACGGTGGAAAACACCCGTGTCGGCAATATGACCGACTACGACAAGCTGACCCTCGAGGTTTGGACAGACTCGACGACGACCGCGAAGGACGCCGTCTCCATTGCCGCAAAGATCCTCAACGAGCATTTGCAGCTCTTCATCAACCTGTCCGATACCGTGCCCGGTCAGACGATCGTGCGTCCGGCAGCGCCCGACTCCGAGCCGCCCGCCCTCAAGCTCACCATCGAGGAGCTGGATCTCTCCGTCAGAAGCTTCAACTGCCTGAAGCGCGCCAACATCAACACCGTCCGCGACCTCATCTCGAAGACGCCGGAGGAAATGATGAAGGTTCGTAACATGGGCAAGAAGTCCCTCGACGAGGTTCAGAACAAGCTTGCGATGATGGGTCTGTCGCTGGCGTCGGAGGAATCCGGGAACAACAACTAATTCATTGCTTACCTTTCAAGAAGGAGGAAATCACGAATGTTTGGAACCCGCAAGCTCGGCAGAACGAGTGACCAGCGCAAGGCGATGCTCCGCCAGCTCACCACCGATCTGCTTGAGAACGGAAAGCTTGAAACGACCTTCTGCCGTGCGAAGGAAGTGCAGCCCGTGGTAGAAAAGATGATCACCCTTGGCAAGAAGGGCGGCCTGTCCAACTATCGCCGCGCACTGTCCTATATCACCAAAGAGGACGTTGCTCATAAGCTGTTCAACGACGTTGCCCCGAAGTATGCCGACCGCAACGGCGGCTACACCCGCGTGACCCGTCTGGGCGCGCGCCGCGGCGACGCAGCGGAAATGGCTGTGATCGAGCTGGTCTGATCCGCTCGAAACGGACTGACGAATCCCGTCAGTCCGTTTTTATATGTCCGTATACCGGACGCAGAATAGAGAAACGCGGACTGACGAGTGGTCAGTCCGCGTTTTGTGCAGAGTAGGTTGTATGCTGCGCGCCAATGCGGCGCCGAAAGCGGCCGATGGCCGGTCAGAGGTTCCTTAAAGAGGAAGCTTGCCCTCGTGCTTGCTGTTGATGACGTAGTAGACCATGCCGTCCTCAGGCTTAACATAGAGCTTCAGGCTGCGCACCGCGCCCTTGTTGTCTGCGCGGAAGTCCTCTTTGCAGCGCTCAGCCAGCTCGAGGCAGTTATGTTCATGACCGAAGACCTGCAGATAGATCTCGGAGGTCAGCGCGGCGGCGGCCTTCTTGCCGGTGTCCTTTGCGGCCTTCACGGCGGCGTCCACCTTCGGGGCGGCCTTGCTCTTCGCAGAGCGGGCGGCCTTCTTGCCGGTCTCGGCAACGGTCTGCGCGACCTTTTCGGCTTCCGCAACGGCACTCTGCACCGTGTTCTTGAGTTTTTCGTTGCTCATGGAAATGCTCCTTTCTGTGCCGTCGATGCTTCTCCTGACGGCTTGCCCTATTATAGCACACTTTGGGCATATTGCAAGCAAAATCTTGCGAAAAATGGAATTCCGGAGCAAAAATCCCGCATTTTTCCGCATCCGGGACGGATTCTTGGCGGCTTGCGCCTCAAAAAACCGCCCCTGCGAGCCAATAGATCAGCCCGTAGACCACGCTGGCCAGCGTGCCGAAGACCAGCACGGGCCCCGCGATGGTGAACATTTTCGCGCAGGTGCCGAGAATGACGCCCTCCGTGCGGAACTCGACCGACGGAGCGACGATCGAATTGGCGAAGCCCGTGATGGGCACGAGCGTGCCCGCCCCGGCAAAGTTCGCAATGTCGTCATAGACCGAAAGTCCGGTCAGCACCGCCGAGAGCAGGATCAGGCTGATGCTGACGAGGCTCGACGCGTCCTCCTGCGAGGCGCCGAGCCGCCGGAAAAGCGACGAGAACAACTGCCCGAGCAGACAGATCAGCCCGCCGACCCAGAAGGCGTTGAGGCAGTTTTTGAGACTGTTCGTGCGCGGCGCGAGCGCGCGGACGAGGCTTCCGTATTCGTCGTTTGTCATGGCGATCCCTCCGAGGCCGGTGATTTTCCGATAGGATGTGCAGAATCAGAATTATTATGCATAAGACTTGAATTTTTATTTGAAATCTGGTACAATATGCCAAGCTGGGGGGAATATATATGAGAGTAACGGTCAAGGTGGGCACGTCCACGCTGGCGCATCCGAGCGGGCTGCTGAACATCCGGCGCGTCGAGGCGCTGTGCAGGGTCATGAGCGACCTGAAGAATGCCGGGCACGAGCTGGTGCTCGTTTCGTCCGGCGCGATCGGCATGGGCGTCGGCAAGCTGTCCCTGCGGGAGCGGCCGAGCGACATCCCGACGAAGCAGGCGGCCGCCGCCGTCGGCCAGTGCGAGCTGATGTACACCTATGACAAGCTGTTTTCCGAATATCACCACGTCGTGGCGCAGATCCTTGTGACGGCGGGCGACATCGAGCTGCCGCAGCGGCGCGCGCATTTTCACAATACGCTGTTCCGCCTGCTCGAGCTGGGCGTGCTGCCGATCGTCAACGAGAACGACACCGTCGCGACCGAGGAGATCGTCATCGGCGACAACGACACGCTTGCCGCGGAGGTCGCGGTCAGCGCCAACGCCGAGCTGCTCGTGATCCTGTCGGACATTGACGGGCTTTACACCGCCGACCCGCGCACCGACCCGGCCGCGCGGCTCATCCCCTGCGTGCCGCGCCTGACGCCCGAGATCGAGGCGCTGGCGGGCTGCGCGGGAAGCGCACTGGGCACGGGCGGCATGGCGACAAAGCTGCGCGCCGCGCGCCTGACCGAGCAGGCCGGCATCGAGATGGTGATCGCAAACGGCGCCGACCCGAGCGTGCTCTACCGCATTTTCGACGGAGAACCGGTCGGCACGCGCTTTTTAGGAGGAAAAGACCGATGAAAACAACGCTTGAGCTGATGCAGCGCGCAAAGGCGGCCGCGCCGGCGCTGGCCGCGGCCGATACGGAGCGGAAAAATCGCGCGCTGCTTGCCATGGCGGACGCGCTCGAGGCCGCGCAGGAGGAAATTTTGGCCGCAAACCGGCTGGACGTCGAGGCCGCGCGCGGCGCGATCTCGCCGGTCATGCTCGATCGGCTGGCGCTCGACGCAGGGCGCGTTGCGGCCATGGCCGAGGGCGTGCGGCAGGTCGCTGCGCTGCCCGACCCCGTCGGGCGCGTGCTGGCGCGCACGGAGCGGCCGAACGGCCTGAAAATCGAAAAAACCGCCGTGCCGCTGGGTGTCGTCGCGATCATCTACGAAAGCCGCCCGAATGTGACGTCCGATTCGGCGGCGCTCTGCCTGAAGAGCGGCAACGCCTGCCTGCTGCGCTGCGGCCGCGAGGCCGCCCGCTCGGCGGCGGCGATCGTCGACGCGCTGCGCGGCGCGTTGGCGCAATGCGGCCTTCCGGCCGACGCGCTCGGCCTCGTGGAGGACACGACGCGCGCCGGGGCGCGGGAGCTGATGCACGGCGTCGGCTATATCGACCTGCTGATCCCGCGGGGCGGGGCGGGGCTGATCCGCGCCTGTCTCGAGGAGGCGCGCGTGCCCTGCATCCAAACCGGAACGGGCATCTGCCATATCTATGTCGACCGCGCGGCCGATTTGGAGACGGCGCTGAAGATCGTCGAAAACGCAAAGACGAGCCGGCCGTCCGTCTGCAACGCGGCGGAGGTCTGCCTCGTGCACCGGGACGTTGCGGCGTCGTTTTTGCCCGCGCTGCGGCAGCGGCTGGTCGGGGCGCGCGCCGCATCCGGCAGGCAGCCGGTCGAGCTGCGGCTCGATGAAAAGGCGGCGGCTTACATTCCGGGCACGCCCGCCGGAGCGGCGGATTTTGACACGGAGTTCTTGGATTACATTCTGGCCGTCAAGGTCGTCGAGAGCGAGGACGAGGCGCTTGCGCACATCGCGGCGCATTCGACCGGCCACAGCGAGGCCATTTTGACGCAGGACGCGGAGGCGGCCGAGCGCTTCGTGCGCGCGGCGGACAGCGCGGCGGTCTACGTCAACGCGTCGACGCGCTTCACCGACGGCGGTGAGTTCGGCCTCGGCTGCGAGCTGGGCATCTCGACGCAGAAGCTCCACGCGCGCGGGCCGATGGGCTTGCAGGAGCTGACGAGCTGGAAATACATCGTCCGCGGGAACGGACAAATTCGTTAGGAGGGATTGCGGTGATCGGGTTTATCGGAGTCGGAAATATGGGCGGCGCGCTGGCGGAGTGCGCCTGCAAGAGTGTCGGCGCGTGGCAGGTCGCCGTCAGCAGCCGCACGCGGGAGCACGCGGAGACCGTCGCGGCGCGCTTGGGCTGCCGTGCGTCGGAAAATGCCGCGCTCGCGGCGCAGGCGCGGCTGCTGTTTCTCGGCGTGAAGCCGCATCAGCTTGCCGGGGTTTTGCGGCCGCTTCAGGAGATCCTGCGGCGGCGCAGCGACCGCTTTGCGCTCGTGAGCATGGCGGCCGGCGTGACGACGGAGCAGCTTGCGGCCTATGCCGGGGGAAGCTACCCGATCCTGCGGGTGATGCCGAACACGCCGGCGCAGGTCGGGGCGGGCATGGTGCCGTTCTGCGCGAATGCCGCCGCGAACGCGGAGGACGTCGACGCGCTCAGAGCCGCGCTGGCCTCGGCCGGACGTGTCGAGCCGCTGCCCGAGGCGCAGATGGACGCGATCAGCGCCCTGAGCGGCTGCGGCCCGGCCTTTGTTTATCTGATGCTCGAGGCGCTGGCAGACGCGGGCGTCGCCTGCGGTCTGCCGCGCGGGCTTGCGCAGGAGGCTGCCGCCCAGACCGCGCTCGGCGCGGCGCAGATGGTGCTGCAAACCGGCAAGCATCCGGCATCGCTCAAGGACGCGGTCTGCTCGCCGGGCGGCAGCACGAT
Organism: uncultured Eubacteriales bacterium; assembly: GCA_900548795.1. Classification (GTDB taxonomy): domain Bacteria; phylum Bacillota; class Clostridia; order Oscillospirales; family Oscillospiraceae; genus JAZOXB01. Next base: position 3,890 of record URLT01000012.1, on the reverse strand, counting down.
CGCGGGTGTGCTGGCGCTCGAGCGGGGCGGCTTCCGCGCGGCGGCGGAGCAGGCTGTGCTCGCGGCCTTTGAGAAAACCAAAAAGCTGGGATAACAGAAAAAGCCGTCGCAACATCGTTTGCGACGGCTTTTTATAGCGTGGATCATTCGTCGGCGGCCTGCTTTTTGGCGGCGCGCTTGGCGCGCAGGGCGGCGATCAGCGGCCGCACCGTGTCGAGCAGACCGCTCTGCGGCTCGGCGGGAGCCGAGGGGCGGAGGAGCTGCACCTGCCCGTCGGAAACGGTCAGAAAGACCTCCGGCGTGCGCTTGACCTTGGCGCCCGCGCCGGCGGTCAGCGCGTCGGCTTTTTTCGCGGAGGCGGAGTCCGACCCGCCGCAGGTGAAGCCGCACGAGACTCTGGAGATCGGCAGAATGGTGACGCCGTCGATCGTGACGGGCGCGTCTGCAACGGACTGCTCGCGCGCGAGGTCGCGCACCTCGCGGGCGGTAAACTCGAACACCTTGAAAAGCTCAGTCATTGTTTGCGGCACTCCTTTTTACGTAATTTGCGGTCAGCCGGAGCAGGAAGCAAAGCAGGTGCCACGGCCGAAAATGGATCAGGGCATCGAAGCGGACGGACGTCTCCTCGGCGTCGAAATCGCAGCGCAGGTCGACCGTGCGGCGGCGAACGCGGAACGTCCGCTCCAGCAGGGTCAGCAGGGGATAGACCGCCGCGCAGGTGCGCCCGTAGCGCATGGCGGCGTCGGCCGCGTCGTCGTCGCCGACGACGATCTGAAGGGAGAACTGCCGGAAGACCGCCTTGCGGAGCATTCCGAAGGTGGCCGAGAGCAGCGCACGGACGGCAGTGTTCAGGTCGCTCAGCAGCCCGAGCAGACCCTTCTCGCTGAGCGCGCGCTTCGCGGCCGCGATGCTGCGCAGATCCTCCAGCCCGAGAAGCTCCAGCAGGGAGCGGACGGCACTGCGGTCGGAGCGGGGCTTTCTTTTTGCGGGCCTTCCGGCCTTGGCGGGCTGCTTTTTCGGGCGCTTTTGGGGCTTCGGCGCGGGTCTGTCGCTGTCGTAGAGCGGCACAAAGGCGTAATACACGCGGTAGTGCAGGCCGGTCTCGGCGTCGAAATGCAGCTTGGTGCGCAGCGGCAGGAGCAGCGCCAGCGCAAGCAGTGCGGCGATCCCAAGGAGGATCCATACGGCGATCATGGGCGCGCTCCTTTCGGCAGGTTTTACCTTTATTATACCGCATGGAACGGAGTTTTACAAGAGCCATTTGGCGGCGCCGCGCAATTGCGTCGACGCGCTTCGCCGAAGCTGCCTGCCGAAATGTGCGGCGCCGCCCTTTACTTTTTGCGGCAGATATACTATAATAATATGAAACGACAAGAATGAAACGGAGGAACGCGCATGAAGCTGATGCGAGAGCTGCGCTATATTTTTCCCCGGAAGCAGCGGCTGCTGTTTCTGTGCCTGTTCTTTTTGCAGCTTGTGCAGACGGCGATGGATTTTTTCAGCGTCTCGCTGATCCTCCCGTTCGTGAACCTTCTCGTCACGCCCGAGCGGCTCGACGGCAAATGGTGGTATGGGCTGCTGCGCGGTCTGACGCGCTCCGGCTCGCAGGAGTCGGTGCTGCTGCTGCTGACCTTCGCGCTGATGGGGATCTATGTGTTCAAAAATCTCTATCGCCTGCTGATGGTGCAGCTCAGCGTGAAATTCGTCAGCACGAACGAGGTGCGGATGTGCGCGCGGATGATCCGCTGCTATATGAACAAGCCCTACACCTTCCATTTGCAGCGCAACACCTCGGAGATCGTGCGCAATATCAATCAGGACGTCAGCGGCGCGTTCAGCGTGATCTCGACCATCTTCAACCTGATCTCCGACGTGCTCATCATTGCCGCGCTCGTCGTCTATCTCTTCGCCGTCGACGCGGCGATGACGCTGGCCATTTCGGCGGCGCTGCTGCTCTGCTCGGCCTTCTATTTTGCGCTCGTGCGCAAGAAGATCCGCTCCACCGGCACGGAGGCGCGGCGTCTGAACGCAAAAAAATATAAGGCGATCCATCAGGCCATGGGCGGCATCAAGGAGGTCAAGGTCATGGGGCGCGAGGAGTTTTTCGCCGAGGTCTATCAGGACGCCGGCGCGCGCGCCGTCGCCCTGAGCAAGCGCTATAAGCTGATCGCGTCGCTGCCGGGCATCCTGATCGAAAGCCTCTGCATTTGCAGCGTGCTGGGCGTGATCGCCTTCCGCATCGCCGGCCATCAGGCGCTGGCGGAGATCGTGCCGTCGCTGTCGGCCTTCGCCGTGGCGGCGATGCGCCTGATGCCGCGCGCCAATTCCGTCAACGCCAACATCAACACGATCACCTATAACCTGCCGTCGCTCGAGGCGCTGTACAACGATCTGACCGAGTCGGAGCGCGAGCAGAACGAGCGAAGCGCCGAGATCGCGCGCAAAAGGCGCGAAAAACGCACGGTGCCGGACGAGGCCGCGCAGGATATTTTGGTGAAAAACGTCACCTATACCTACCCCAATAAGCAGCAGCCGGTGCTGAAAAACGTCGAGCTGCGCATCCGCCACGGCGAATCGGTGGGCATCGTCGGCGTGACCGGCGCGGGCAAGACGACGCTGGTCGACCTGATCCTCGGCCTGCTTAAGCCCGACGAGGGCGCGGTCTGCTACGGCGCGCTGGATATTTACGAGGACTACGCGCAGTGGCAGAGGCACATCGGCTATATCCCGCAGAATATCTACCTTGTCGACGACACCATCCGCGCCAACGTGGCGCTCGGGCTCGAGCCGTCGCAGATCGACGACGAGCAGGTCTGGCGCGCGCTCACTGACGCGCAGCTTGCCGATTTCGTGCGCTCGCTCGACGAGGGGCTCGACACGGTCGTCGGCGAGCGCGGCGTGCGCATCTCCGGCGGGCAGCGCCAGCGCATCGGCATCGCGCGCGCCCTCTACAACGACCCGGAGATCCTGTTTTTTGACGAGGCGACCAGCTCGCTCGACAACGAGACGGAGGCCGCCGTCATGCAGGCCGTCAACCGGCTCGGCAGCAGCAAGACGATGATCCTCGTTGCCCACCGGCTGACGACGATCGCGGGCTGCGACCGCATTTTCCGCGTGGAAAACGGCGGCGTGACCGAAACGACGCTCGAAAAATGAGCGCGCCGAACGACCGAAATCCCCGTTTGCGGCTTGTTTTCCCGAACGAGCCGCAAATTTTTCTGTCAAAATCATCAAAAATCATTGACATATTTCGTGAATTCTGCTATAATTCAAAATTGTGTGAGCATAGATTGAAAGGAACGAAAAACGGTGCTTGATGAACTAAAAACCGCCGAGCGGGTGGTCGGGATCAAGCAGCTTCGCAAGGCGCTGACGGCGCAGCGCGTACAGACGGTCTATGTCGCAAGGGACGCCGATCCCGTGCTGACCGAGCCGCTCCTGGCACAATGCGAGCAGGCGCAGGTGACGGTCGTCTATGTCGCCACGATGCAAAAGCTGGGGAATGCCTGCGGCATCCCGGTCCCGGCAGCCGCCGCTGCCACGCTTCGGAGCCTTTGAACCGTCGGCTCCGACAAATTTCGTATCCGATGGAATATTTTAGGATATTTCAGGATAATATAAACGCGAATTAATAAGAAAGGAGAACAACATGCCTACTTTTAATCAGTTGGTCAGAAAGGGCAGAGAGCAGGTGACCTTCAAGTCCACGGCTCCGGCGCTGCAAAAGGGTCTGAACACGCTGAAGAACCGCGCTACCGATCTCGCATCTCCCCAGAAGAGAGGCGTCTGCACCGCAGTTCGTACCACCACCCCGAAGAAGCCGAACTCCGCGCTTCGTAAGATCGCCCGTGTCCGCCTGACGAATGGCTTCGAGGTTTCCGCCTACATCC
>URLT01000011.1 GCA_900548795.1 uncultured Eubacteriales bacterium | reverse complement strand
GCCGCCGCAGCAGAGCCGCGAGAGCAGAGAGCGCGCGCCGCGCCGCGAGGCGCAGGAGGGGCGCACGGAGCAGCCGGAGCGGCGCCCGGCACAGAGGAAAAAGCTGCAGCATCCGCAGCAGCTCAACAAGCACAGCCTTCTGCTTCTGGTCGGTGCGGCGCTGGTGGTGCTTTTGGTGCTCTTCGGCATCATTTACGGCATTGTTGCGCTCGTCAACAAGGATTCCAACGAGCCGACCAACCCGAGCGCCAGCGTGACCGAGTCGGTCAGTCCGGATGAGATCAAGGCGCTCGTCGCCAGAGCCGACGCGCTTGCGGCTGGCTACGACTACGACGGCGCAATCACGGTTCTGCGCGAGTATGGCGACGGCTGGAATCTGGTCGAGGAGCTGAGCGCGGCCAACGACCGCTATACGTCGGCCAAGAGCCAGCTCGTCAAGTGGGAAAACATGTCGAGCATCCCGATGCTGTCCTTCAACAACCTGATCGCCGATACGTCGCGCGCCTTTGACGGCGACGACCGGCAGGATACATACAACCTGCACTATGCGACGGTCACGGAGTTCAAATCCATCCTGCAGGCGCTGTATGACAAGGGCTATGTGCTCGTGCGTTTGCACGATCTCGGCTCGATGCAGCTCGATATGAGCGGCGAGACGCTGATGAAGCAGGGCGAGATCTATCTGCCTGCGGGCAAAATGCCGGTCATCCTTGCACAGGACGACACGAACTACTACGAAAGTCTGATCGACAGCGACGGCGACCACCTCCCTGACGCTGGCGGCGACGGCTTTGCCAGCCGCATCGTGCTCGACGAGAATGGCGAGCCGACGTGCGAGTATGTCGACGCGAGCGGTCAGACCCTGACGGGCGACTATGACCTCGTGCCGATCCTGAACTCGTTCATTAAGGAGCATCCGGATTTCTCCTATCACGGGGCGCGTGCGGTGCTTTCGGTGACGGGCTATCAGGGCGTGTTCGGATACCGGACGCACCCGGATTACGAGACGACGCTCGGCGCGGATGCCTATCAGCAGGAGATCCGCAGCGCGCAGCAGGTCGCCACGGCGCTCAAGGAGCAGGGCTGGGAGCTTGCCAGCCACAGCTTCGGCAACATCAACGTCGGCAGCGCAGATCTGGAGAGCCTGAGCTCCGACCTGCAGAAGTGGACGAACCAGGTGCAGCCGATCGTCGGCGAGACGGATATTATGCTCTATCCCTTCGGCGACATCGGCGGTGTGGACGAGTATTCCGGCGAGCGCTATGACGCGGTTTACGGCGCGGGCTTCCGCTATTTCAGCAACACCGATAACTCCATCCTGAGCTGGATGCAGTATACTGACCGTTACATCCGCATCTCGCGGCTGGCCGTGAACGGCTTCCGTCTGGTCAACGGCAAGGAAGTGTTCTCGGCGATGTTTGACGCGAGCGCGGTGCTCGACCCGGCGCGTCCGACCCCGATGCCCGAGATGAGCTGATCCAAACGTATATCGATTTCGGAGCCGGTGCTGTCCAGCACCGACTCCGATTTTGTATCATATATGCGTGCAAACCGCAAGGAAACTGCCTTATACTAGAATCTGTTAAAAAGCTTGAAAAGCTTTTTATAGCGCCGAAGACGCGTCAGATTCTGCATGAGACGGCGCAGCGTGCATTCGCACGCTGCGAGTGTGCGTAGCACACGGGATTCTTGATTAAAACTATGAAATATTTTAATCAAGAATCAGTATTAGAAGCAAAATACAATGCAACGATATAAAAGCAAATGGCTGACAAATTATTCCATATGAGCGGAATTGCATTGGATAAAATGAACAAATATTAATTTATAATGAGTGTAGTATGACTGAAAGAGACTTGAAAAGTCTGCAAGGAGTTGGGAGCGGGAAAAATCTTCCTGAAAAGGATGCTTGCGAAATCGGGCGAAAACAGGTATAATATAGAGTAAAATTATAAAGTTGTGGTGTATAGTTACTTGATATTTTTGAATGTGCTACGATTCAAATCGCCGAAATCTGCCGGTCGATCATACCGAAAGGGGTGGATAGAATATGAACAATTTGAAAATTATTGACGGCTTCATGCTGCGTCAAATTGCAGGAGAATATGTCGCCGTGCCCAGCGGCGAGGCGGCGCAGGCATTTAACGGACTGTTGACGCTCAACGAGACGGGGGCGGTGGTCTTCCGTCTGCTGCAGGGCGGGGCGAGCCGCGAATCGCTGCTGTCGGCGCTCGGCGCGGAATACGACGCCGCGCCCGACGAGCTTGCGAGCGACGTGGATGAGCTTTTGGCGCAGTTCCGCGAGCTGGAAATCTTGAAGGAGGCGGTCGCATGAGACACTTCATCTCTGCGCTGCTCGTGCTGGCCTTGCTGCTTCTGAGCGGCTGCGCCGCAGCCTCCGACGGCGGCACGACGGCCGAGCCGCAGCTCGAGTATCCGACCGTCTCGCCCGCGCCGGCCTCCACGCAGCCGAGTGAGCCGGAGGAGACCTTCCTCTCCGATGATCGGCTCTGCGTGCGCAGGGTCGGGCGCTACAGCGGGCTGAATCCCGAGGGCGGCTCGGATGAATCGGTTGAAAACGTGGTCGCGCTTCTGGTTGAGAACGTCTCCGACCAAGCCTGTCAATTCTGCACGATCGTCTATGAGATCAACGGCGAGACGGCGACCTTCCAGCTCTCCGAGCTGCCCGCCGGGAAATCGGCGTGGGTGCTCGAGAGCGCGGGCATGACGGCGCAGAGCGACCCGACCTGCGTCTACCAAACCTGCACGGCCGCCTTCCGAGATACGTCGAACGCGTGGCTCGACGGCGTGACGGCCGTGGGTGCGAACGGCGAGCTGACGGTGACGAACGGCAGCGAGACGGACTATCCGCTCGTCGCGGTCTACTATAAGCTGACCTATGGCACGGACGTCTACCTCGGCGGCATTGCCTACCGCGTGACCGTGAGCGACCTCAAGGCGGGCGAGAGCCAAACGCTTCCCGCCGGGCATTTTTATGAGGGCGCGTGCGAGCTTGTCGGGATCTACGCCGACGGCGCGCCGCAGTAAGGCTCAAAAATTATGCAGAGATGCTTAATTATAATGTGTGTGAAGAAAATATCAGGAAAGGATGACTGACTCCCATGAAGAAAAGAGTGCTTTCATTTGTGCTCGCGGTCGTGATGCTGATCGGCCTGCTTCCGTCGTTTGCGCTGTTCCAGGCGTCGGCGGCCACAAAGGGCGACACGCACACGGTGACCTACGGCACATTGAACACAAAGAAATCGGTCTCGCTTCCGATCACGGTGCACAACTACCCGAACGACGGTATGCTGTTCGAGTATTCCAGTTATGTTTCGAACGAGGCTTATAATTATGCCCATGCCCACGCGGAAAAGGTGACGCCGGGCTACGGAAAGGGCTGGTATGTCTACACGGGGCGCACCGAGATGGTCGCCGGCACGTCCATGACCTACCTCGGTACGTACTACATCGCCTCGAAGGCAGACAAGAATTTCCTGCTGTGCCACGACACGATGGGCGACAACCCCGTGAAGCTGTTCAGCCATTCGAGCGCGAGCATTCCCGAGGGGAACCGCCGCTGGCAGGCCTATCGCGACAGCAGCGGCAATTTCCTATTTGTGAACGTCGGCAGCGGCAAGGCGCTGGATAGACTCGGCAATACCAACAATCTGGGTGGCTGGGCGCCGAACCCGGCGGATGTCTACCAGCAGTGGAAGCTCGTTGCCAACGGCGACGGCAGCTATAAGATCTTCAGCGTGACGGATTCCAAGCTGATCGTTGACCTTGCCGGCGGCACCGTGGCCGACAGCAACACGATCTCGCTTTACGGCACGGACAACGGCACGCCCGCGCAGAGCTGGTACCTCGTTCCGGTCAGCGGCTGCGAGGCGGATCTCTCCGGTCTTGCGGGCAACGCCATGCACGTGACCCGCACGGCCTCGGACGAGGCCTCCGGCATCGGCGCCTATGCCACCGTTCTCGAGCAGGGAATGATCAAGGAAAACGCGCGCTATCTCACGCTGGTCTATAACGTCTCGAACGAGACGGCGAACCAGTTCGGCGACGAGGCCGCGCAGCCCTTCAAGCTCGTCCCCGTGAGCGGCGAGGGCAGCTATGCCCTCGACGTCAACAACGGCGTAGCGTCGGACGGGCAGAAGATCCAGCTCTACACGTCTCACGACAACGACAAAAATACGACGAAATACGTCCTGCCCGAGGCGGCCGGGGACGGCTCGTACTATCTGCGCTGGTATAAATGTGAGGCCAACGGCAGCTTTTCCCGCACGGACTTCTACATCGGCGGCGTGACCGGGAACTACCAGGACGTGTCCTGCAAGAAGCGCGAGCACGCGAACCGCTTCCACATTCTGCAAAACGCCGACGGCTCCTATCTGCTCCGCTTTGCCGATGCGGACTACTACGGCGAGCCGATCTATCTCTCCGTCTCAGAGAGCAAGATGGCGGACGGCACCCGCGTCAGCTCCTGGGTCTGGACGGGCAACAATGACGAGAAATACTATTTCTCCAAATTTAACGGCACGCGCATCACCTACGGCACCGAGAACTACCGGGTCTATCCGGGCTTCGACGGGCAGAGCACGGCCTATGCCGATGTGCAGGCGAACGGCGTCAATGCGGCGCTCACGGCTGCTCCGGGCTACCACACCGTGACGATCGACCTTGCCTCGTCGGCGGGCTTTTCCGCTGCCGAGATGATCTCGTCCATTTCGGCCTCCACGCCGGCGGGCAAGCGCGCGACGCTGTCGCTTGCGGCGGCCGGCCTGTTCTCCACGCCGAGCGAGGCCGAGCAGTTCGGCAAGGCCGCCCTCTGCGGCCTGTCCGGTGCGCTGAGCTACGGCGGCTATACCGCGTCGTTCCAGTGGGTCGGAATGTCGATGAAAGACGATAAAGAATTCAATGAAGTGCGCGGCAAAGTAGGAGATCGCGTGCGCAAATACCGCATGGGCAACAACCTCGCCTTCGGTATGCTGCTGCCGAACTCCGGCTACGGCGGCGCAAACTATCAGGCCTTCAACAACTTCGGCTATGCCTGGGGCGACGACAGCGACACGACCGTTCCGACCAACCTTGCCAACGGCAAGTGGCGGGCCTATGCGGTTCAGGAATATCCGTATACGATCTCCGGCAGCAGCAACGACGGCCGCTGGTATGTCAACGGCTCGACGACCAAGAGCAGCAAGAACTATCCGACTGCGGTGGTGAACGGAACGGACTACACCGACGTCAGCAAGTTCCTGCCGAACATGCACTCCTACATCGAGGACATGGCGACGATCGGTCTGGTCAATTATGAGCTTGATCCCGAGACGAAGAAGCCGGTCTACACGCAGGAGACGGTGCAGAAGCTTGCGGCGCTGCTCAAGCAGTCGCTGGAAATCCCGGAAAAGAACGGCAACGATTATAACTATAACTTTGTTCAGGGCGCGAAGCTCTCCGGAAACAAGGACTGGGCGCAGCTCATCCGCGATTATCTTGGAGGCATTCCCAATTCGAACGCGACCTCGACGCCCGAGACCAATTGGGCTTCCTACACGCAGAGCCATAAGAGTCTGCTCGACCTGACGTGGAGCCAGGTTACCGACGGCAGCCATAAGGACAATTTTACAAACTATCTTGATGTTGCCTATTGGATGCTCAACACCCTCTATAAGGACAACAACGGCATCAGCCAGACTGTTCCGGAATACACGCATATGACCCTCTCGCAGGAGACGAACAGCGCCGGCAAAACCTATTATGTCTTTGACGGCGGCTATGACGGCGTGACCTACAACGCCAACGATGGCAGCATCTCTCACGTCAACGGCAGCTCCTCGAAGGATATGGTTTATTTCAACCCCACGCACGACACAACGCTGCATCCCTTCCTGCCGACCACGGGCAGCACGACCTTCCGGCAGACGAACACGCCGTACTTCCTCGATTCCGGCGCGTCCGAGCGCAGCGCGGCGAGCTATGAAACGCAGATCGGCCGCGATTACAGCTTTTCGATGGAGGGGCACGCCCAGTTCGTGTTCAACACCGAGGATAACCTCTACTTCACCTTCGAGGGCGACGACGACGTCTATCTGTTCATCAACAACAAGATGGTCATGGACCTCGGCGCGGCGCACTCCATCACGAAGTCGACCTTCAACCTGAATGACTACATCAAGGAATGCGGCCTCAAGGACGGCGAGATGTACGACTTCGACTTCTACTACATGGAGCGCCACAGCTACGGCTCGAACATCCGCATCGAGACGAACATCGACGTCACCTCGAAAAACATCGACACCGTCAAGGGCGCGACGCAGAACGGCACGGTCGTTGAAAACGGCGGTCTGGTCGACAAGACCAAGGAGCTGGATTATTATATCACCCTGCTCAACACCGGCTATGAGCTTCCGCTGAAGAACGTGGCCTTCACAGACGAGCAGATCGGCTTCGCAGCCGGCTATGACGGCGTCAGCCTCGGCAGCTATACGCTCAACGGCCCAACGTATAACCGCAAGATCGAGGACATCAAGATCGTCCTGACCAAGGCGGACGGCTCGGAGATCAACCTGACCTTCGCCAACACGGACGCGCTGCAAACCTTCCTGAAGAACGTCACCTGCGCGGGGCATGAGACGCCCGGCCTGCAGGTCGGCGAGCGCCTGACGCTCTACGGCATCAAATACGGCCTGACCAGTGACGGCACGTTCCGCAACACGGCCTATGCCGAGGCAAGCGCCCTGCGAACCAGCTCGACCTTCTCGGTCTACGCCGGCGCGGCGCAGCAGTACTTCATGTGGGCGGGGCATCCGATCGCGGTCAGCGCGAGCGACGCCGCCTCGGTTGCGGCCAACAGCGGCAAGGTCACGAGCTTCATCCCCTCGTCTGCGAACGGCACGACCGTCAGCCTCCGCCCGCTGGCCGACGGCGTCTATTCTATCGGCACGGCGACCGTCATTCAAAATGACCCGGATGCCCGCCGATTTGTCTGGTCTCCGAAGGACGACGGTGAGCTTCAGGTCTATAGCGCAAACGATCTGTACAGAGACGGCACGGAGGGGAACGAACCGCTCTTCTATGTGAAGTATGCGGGTTACGGCTATTACACCATTCTGAACCTTCAGTGCAACAAATATGTCTACATCGATCAGACCAGCGGCACGGACGGAAGATCGAAATCCAATGCTGTCGACTATGACGACCGTCTCAAGCTTGTCTCGATGACGGAGGCGGAGGCTGCCGCCAACGACACGACGCTCTGGCAGATCGAGAAAAACACGTCGGAAATTGCGCCGAGCAGCACAAAGAACGCCTATGTGATCCGCCCGAAGCTGAACACCGACTACGCGGTCGATCTCGACAGCGCCCATGCCTACAACGGTGGCAAGGTGCATCTGTGGACGGTCAAAGATTCCACCAATGCCTCGTGGTACTTCAACGCCCACGCCAACGGCGACGTCAACATGACCGGCTTTGAGGACGACATTCTGATCTTCGAGGAGCAGACGCCGGGCACCTATACCAGATATTTCAAGACCACCTATTCCGGCGGTGGTGAGGTCAATGTCCCGGTGGTTCTGCACGTGCTGGACGTCAAGGACGACACCTATGTGCTCGACTACGGTCTGCCCGTCAACCTGAACAACGCGAACGACGGCGGCCTGACGCTCAACGACCCGATCCGCCCGACCGGCATCGAGATCAACACCCTCATCGAGGGTCTTGTCTCCGGCGAGGCCTATAACGGTCTGAAACAGCTCAGCAAGGACGGCAAGCTCACGACCAAGACCAACGGCGTCTCCGGCAACACGACCGATCAGTACATCAGCACCTACGGCACGTTCACGGCCGATAACGGCGAGGCGTCCGCCCACAGCTCGCGGAACGTCAGCAACATCGAGCTTTCGACCTCTGCCGACACCGGCTGGAGCGATACCAAGCCCAGCGGCTCCTGTGAAACCCGCACGGTTTATAGCTACCGCGATAAGGAGACCATAACCTCGAACGAGGCATCGCTCTCCGGCTGGACGCAGGACAAGAAGGAATGGAAGACGAGCGGGAGCGGAACGGTTGAATTTGCAAAGTCGTTCCCGACCGGCTTCTCGACGGGCAACAGCCTCTACGGGAAGTATCACAAGACCGCCCCTGCCAACTCCGAGACCGCAACGACGAAGCGCACGGTCGGCTCGGAATCCGTCGTCGGCTACATCTGCTGGCACTGGTGCAAGGGCACGTCGCAGGTCGATGACGATTCCCTCCTGAATCGCTACATATCCGCCGAGGAAAAGGACGATTCGACCGGCAGCTTCCACACCTTCCACGCCTATTACACCACGAGCACCCCGAACCACGCAGAGGACGACAACGGCTACCCCTACGGCGCGAATAAGAACTACAGCGTCTGTCAGGACTCGAAATGGTTCTACTATTTCCCGATCTATCGGCAGAGCTACACGGACTACACCGCGCAGTTCACCTACTCTCGTTGGGGCGAATGGTCTGAATGGAGCACGACGGTTGTGACGCCCTCCGATACGCGTGAGGTCGTGACCAAGACGCAGTACCGCTCGACGAGCAGCGGCGGCTCCGGTTCGGATACTTCGGTCGATCTGGACTTCTCCGGCCACAAGGCCTACCGCATTGCGCTGGCCTCTGACCCAAGCTGGGTGCTTTCGATCAACGACGCCTCCAGCGCCGACTGGAGCGACACCATCCCCACCGGCTACTCCGAGAGCCAGTGCGAAACGCGCACAATGTACCGCTATCAGGACATGACGACCAAGGTCAACACAGAGAGCGGCTCGTCCAACTACGTGGATTTTCCGAGCTATTTTGACAAGACCCATCCGCTCTATGCAAAGTACAACGGCAAGCACCGTTCGGACGTTACGACAACAAGCGATGATACTGTTGGCTATGTCTACTGGCACTACTGCACAGACTATCAGTATGGTCCGTTCGCACGTGCGTGCGGCTATTATATGAATCAGCAGATTGCCACTATGTCCTTCACTGCGACCAAGTTCCACGCTTGGGAATCCACAAAGAATTACGATCAGTACGGCGAGGGCGAGCTTGAAAATGAGACCGCGCAGGGGCTGACCCAAGTTATCCTCTGGGACAAGGGGCGCAAGGACGATTATAGCGCAAACTACGGCTTCACGGGCAACGACGGCTGTGAAGTCTGCAAGGACACGATCCGCTGGTTTATCCAGCCGATCAAGCGGCAGAATTGGACAAAGACGACCACCATCTCCGTATGGAGCGACGTGTGGTCTGATTGGAGCGACAAGCCCGTTGAGGCTACCGCCACGCGCAAGGTCGAGACCAAGACGCAGTACCGCCTGAAGGCCGACGTCACGAACGCCTCCGGCACGAACATTGCGCTTCAGGCTCGTGACGACTTCAACACCGCGCAGCTCTGGTACTTTGACCTGATGACGGACGGCAGCGTGACCATCACGAACGCCAAGAGCGGCATGACCATGCAGCTTGCCGCTGACCCGGGCAACAGCGTCGAGATCGTGCAGAAGCAGACGGCCGATGCCTCGAAGGAGCGCTGGACGCTGGTCAAGAACTCCAACAACACCATTGCCATTCATCCGACCTCGAACAAGAATCAGAGCTTGGATCTCACCAACGGCAACAAGCAGCAGAACCAAAACATCCAGATTTGGTCTAACGGGGAGGGCAACGCCAACCAGAAATGGATCCTCAGCCCGATCTATCAGTCCGACACCTATACCCGCGTGATCTTCACCCCCGAAAAGATCATGAGCGGTGCGAGCACCACCAAGGCCATCGTCCGCGTTTATGACCGCAGCAAGAGCGCGTCCATCGGCCTCGGCAATGTCGACGTCCACAAGGAGGTCGAAATGTATGAGTCTCTGACGACAATCCCGGCCTCCGTGGTCTACTACGAGGATAACTTCGGCGGCATCGACTACAACACCAACAACACCGACAGCGTCATTGTCAAAGGCGACGGCGACGGCAACTATCAGGACGCCGAGCAGACCGGCCAATACGGCCACGACAGAAGCTATGAGGGCGAGGGACCCGAGACCTCCGGCGGCTCCGTGACCCAGATCACCGTCCTCAACGACGAGCAGGTCGCCAGCTTCAAATTCCGCGGCACCGGCTTCGAGGTCATCAGCCGCTGCTTCGTGAATTCCGCGAACATCATCGCCCGCGTCTACGACGTCTCCGGCAACAAGATCCGCGACATCCCCGTCATCACCGACTACGACAACGACGGCGACGACAGCGACAGCGAGATCATCTATCAGGCTCCGGTCATTTCGGTCAACGACCTCCCGGCAGGCGAATACACCGTGCGCATCTTCGTGACCGCGTCGGTCGACTTCAGCGGCTGGCAGGTGCGCGTTGAGGGCAAGGTCGGCGAGGAAATGAAGTATAAGCTGACGAACAAGGACACGGGTGATGTGTACTACAAGTATTACAACCTGTCGGCCGGGAAGTCCCGCTTCACCGACGCCTCCGGCAATCCCTGCCCGAACCCGATGCTTAAGGAGAGCTTCCTCTATATCGACGGCGTGCGCATCTTTAACCCCATCAAGGGTCTGATCGACCAGAACGGCAACCGGCTCGACAGCAGCTATCTGCCGACCGAGCAGGACGCCCACATTCTGCAGATCCACGACCAGATCGAGGCCGGAAAGATCACCGCCTTCGAGGTCAATTCCGATGCGGTGCAGCTCGGAACGTCCTTCTCCTGCTTCTCCGAGAACCGCAACAATAACTTCATCCACGGCAACAAGGTCGACTCGATCGAGGCCTATTCGACCGTCGGCCCGAACAACGAGATCTATCTCGACGGACTGTCGCTCGTGCAGGGCATCGGCTTCTATGTCCAGCCTGACAAGTCCGTCCCGATGACCGAGCGCACGGTGCAGATCGGCGTCCGCTCGCTCGATCCGAATGCCATCAACGGCTACACGACGGTGCATTACGAGAATGTCAACGCGGCGCTCTGGCAAAACCAGAACGACGCGAACGGCGGCAAGCCCGCTTGGACGCCGGTTGCCGATATCTCCACCGGCACCGAGCAGTATTACAAGCTCGACCCGACGCTTTGCTCCTATGACAGGGCCAAGGACGCCTATCTTGTGATGCTCCGCCCGGTGAACGGCATGGTCTCGCTGACCGGCCTGAAGCTCAAGGGCTACACGCTTGTGACCGCCTTCAAGCCCACCACTGTGCATTTCAATCCGGACGGTATGATGACAGATGAATCCATCAAAATCGTCAACGGATTGCTCGACAGCTTCATACCGACCGTCACGAGCAACGAGCTGGTGCCCAACCGCTCGCTCTCGTCCGGCAGCACGTCCGTCGTGCTCGGCCAGGGCGACCCCGTTGACGAGGCGCCGGTCGGCGGAAGCGAAAATGAGCTTCCGATCGATCCGATCGATCCGGGCAATCCCCAGCCCGATCCCGATCCTGATCCCGATCCCGATCCGTCCGAGCCGAAGCCCGACCCCGTCGAGCCGAAGCCCGAGAATCCCAACCCGCCAGAGAAGGAGCCTGCCTTTGCGGATATTTCCGGCACATGGTATGAGGACTACGTCAACGCAGTTGCCGAGGCCGGTATCATCAAGGGCTACGAGGACGGCCTCTTCCACGGCGAAAACCGCGTCACCCGCGAGCAGTTCGCAACCATGCTGGTGCGCGCGCTCGGCCTGACCGACAACGGCGAGGCCTGCGCCTTCACCGACATCTCCGGCCGCTGGAGCGAGGAAGCCATCCGCATTGCCGCCCAGAACGGTCTGGTCAACGGTGTCAGCGAGACGACCTTTGCCCCGGAGGAGGAGCTGACGCGCGAGCAAATGATGACCATGATCGCCCGCGCGCTCAAGGCGACCGGCATGACGCTTCCCGACCCGGATGATCTTTCCGCCTATTCCGACGCCGGGGAAATCGCATCGTGGGCGCGCAGCAGCGTGCAGACTCTTGTGGCCTCCGGCATCATCGGCGGCGACCACGGGAAGCTCAATCCCACGGGCACATGCACGCGCAGCGAGGCAGCGGCTGTTTTCAGCCGCCTGCTCGCCCTGCTGAAATAAAGGAGGTGCGGAAATGAAAACCTATACCAAACCGATCGTGCTCGTCGAGCGCTTTTCCCTGAGCGAAACGCTTGCCAGCTGCAATACCTATCGGGTCAATTTTAAGACAGCTCAATGTATTCTTGACTCCGATTGCCCCGATAAGTGGAAGGAGCTTGCAATGATCTCTTATTTCATGGAAGGCTATTGCGAAGGGCCGCAGCCGGACGAGGGCGCAGTATGCTACATCACCAGCGCAAACATGGCATTCACCTCTTAAAAAAGAGACTCAAAAAGCAGGAGGAAACTTTTCTATGAAAGAATCTGCCAGACGTGTGCTGCAAAAAGCAGTGATTCTGGTACTTCTCGCGGCTCTGTTGACCGCGGCGGCTTTGCCCGCCGCGGCAGCGGACGCCAACGTGACGAAAACCTTTGACGATTATTCCGCAGGGAGCGGAAGCTTCACCATTGCGACCACGGCGCGCATTTTTGTCGTCTCCGACACGGAGCCGACCGGCATGCTGCGCTCGACGCTGCTGCTGGCCTCGTCCAGATTTGCCGCGCAGGGCGTCTCGGGCACGGAGCCGTACGACATCGTCTTCGGCTCGGAATCGAGGATCCGAAGCGGAGACATCGTTGTCCGCAAGGACACCTCGCTCGGAAACGAGCAGTACCGCCTCGTCGTCGACTCGAACAACGCGACGATCTACTATACTCCGGGCGATACCTCGAGCTTCTATGGCGGCGAGGGCAACCACAACAGCCTGCTCTATGGCTTCTATGCCCTGCAAAGGCTGACCACCGGCAACCGGGTGGATGCCTGCACCGTGACCGATCAGCCCGACACGCGCGAGCGAACGGTTCAGCTCGACATCGGCCGAAAATACTGGTCGATGCAGTGGATCAAAAACCTGATCGACGAAATGTCGTGGATGGGCTATAATGCCATGGATCTGCACATGACCGAAGATCAGGGCTGCCGCGCGAATATCTGGCGCGACAGCAGCGGCAACGTTGTGCTCGACGCCAACGGCAACGACTTCAACTGGATGATCGGCTACAACATCGTATCGTGGAACGATCCAAACGGGTACCCGAAGGGCTACCCGGACCCGAACGCGGACAAGTTCTATAATCGCGA
This sequence comes from uncultured Eubacteriales bacterium, assembly GCA_900548795.1. Taxonomy (GTDB): domain Bacteria; phylum Bacillota; class Clostridia; order Oscillospirales; family Oscillospiraceae; genus JAZOXB01. Next base: position 15,500 of record URLT01000011.1, on the reverse strand, counting down.
CGAGCTGACCGAGCTTGTCAATTATGCGAAATCCCGGCACATCGAGATCATTCCGGCCGTCGACTATCCGACGCACGCCGACTGCCTGATCGCGAAATACGCCGCCAATTACGGCAGCAGCAATTTTACATTCTATTACAACGGCCAGAGCTACACGAAGAGCGGCTCCCTGTCCGACAGAACGACCCAGACGATCAACATCCCGGATGACTATGCACGCACGATGACGTTCGCCATCACGGATGCCTATGCGCAGTTTTTCGCACAGTTCGGCTGCTCCAAGTTCAACATCGGTGGCGACGAGGTCGTTGGTGCTTACGATAGCTGGGCCAGCTCGTCGTATACAAAAAACAATGACGGAAAAAACGTCAAGGACACCTATGTGATCTATATCAACCAGCTTGCCGCAATGCTGCAGCGGAACGCTTACGGCTCGGACAGCCATTCCTATCGCGTCCGCGCGTGGAACGATGTGCTCTTCGGAACGGACTTCTACGTGCCCGATTGGAGACACCCCTTTGAGGGCTCTGCAACAGTTGCTGTGAACGAGGGCATCGACGTCCTGTTCTGGACGGCGAAGAGTAAGCACACCTCCCCGAATACCTTGGCCGATCAGAGCAGAACGGTCTATAACTGTGTCAACTGGTATACCTACTATGTCCTAAGAAACGACCCTACCCATGGCGACGCCCGAAGCGACGGCAACACCTTCTGGACGTTCAACCACGGCAACGCGCAGTTCGTCTATTCCGGCTGCAACGGAGGCTGCGCATACAGCAACTGCCAGCACAAGGGCGGCTGGTATCCTGGCGATTTCAACGGCTGCACGAACGACTGCTACAGCAACGAATACCGCAAGGACAACAAGCTCGGCGGCGGCTATTTCCTGATCTGGGGCGACTGGGCCGGCTTGGACACCGAGGAAAACATCTGGAAGCCCAAAGATAGCCAAAGTAACTATAACCTCATCGACCGCATGTGGGCGGTCGGCGCAAAGATGTGGAAGTGGGACATGGATTCCAACAAGAAGTCCGCGCTGGATTACAACAGCTTCAAGACGATGACGTCGGAGACAGGCGTTATACGCTTCTTCCCCGGCTTCACCAGCTGCACCTCCTCCGCAAACGTCCCGACGCCCGGCGACATTTATATGGACGCGGCCTCCCGCGTTGAGGTCAAGACCATGGTCGGCGAGGAGGTTCGCGTGCTTGCCTCCATTCCCATTGACGGCAACGTCGGCGACCCATTCACCGTCCCCGTTCCGCTGCGCAACGGCTATGTTTATTCGCACACCGAGGGCGCGACCTTCACGCCGTCCGTGTTTGGCGCGAACAGCGGCACGGTCACGGGCACGGTTCAGAAGGGCTTCCAGGTCGTTTCCGTGTGGTACGACAACTCCCCATATCTTGACGCGCTGGCGCTCCTGCTGCAAAAGCAGGTTTCCAACGAAGACTACGCTAATTACGACGCCTATCAGAAGGCGTTCGACAACGCGAAGGCCTTTTATGACAGCGTCTCCGGCTCGCCGAGCACCCGCACCGTGCAGGACGAGATCGACGAGACGGTGCGCGCGCTGCTCGAGGCGCAGATCGCTCTCGCCCGTCGAACCGAGACGACCACCCTGCGCTGCGAGCTCGACACCAAGTATGTCGTGGCCGGGAAGGTCGCGGTGCTCTATGTCGAGTCCACCGAGGATGTGACCGCGCTGAGCGTCATGCAGGACGGCAAGAGCGCGCGCGTGCTGAGCGTCGGCTGCCGTCAGGAGGACGGCGGCATGAAGTCATGGCGCGTCAACGTCATGACGCCCGAGCAGACCGGAACCTACACCTACACCGTCACGGCAACGACCCTCTCCGGCTCGAAGTCCGCCTCGGTTTCGGTTAAAGTGCAATAATCACCGGCGCCCCGCCTCGGGGCGCCCAAAACAGGCATTCGCACGATACGAGTGTGCGCAGCACACGGGATTCTTGATCCAATATTTTAATCAAGAATCAGTATTAGGGAATCTCTGAATCAATCGTCTGCGGCGCTCAGCGGGTCTTTTGTCCTTGAAATACACAAAGGATTCCTGCGATTTTCAAACCTCAATCTGGAACAAAATCCCCCGCTGACCGCTCTTGCGATTGAATCAGAGCTTCCTTAGCAAAAGGAGAGTACTATGCGACAGGATGTTCCGCTTCGGCGGATGCTCAGCGCGCGCGCCGCAAAGGCCAAAGTCCCGGTTTCGGGCGGCTTTGAGCTGACGCCACGATGCAATTTGAGCTGCAAAATGTGCTACATTCACCAAAACGGAAACGCCTGCGCCGCGCAGGAGCTTTCCGCTGCGCAGTGGCTCGATATGGGGCGTCAGGCGGCGGACTCGGGCGCGCTGTTTATGCTGCTGACCGGCGGCGAGCCGTTCCTGCGCCCGGATATGAAGGAGATCTATCTCGGGCTGACGAAAATGGGGCTTTCCATCTCGATCAACTCCAACGGCACGCTGATCGATGACCGGGCAATTGAGTGGCTCCGGCAGTCGCCCCCCGCGCAGATCAATATTTCCCTCTACGGCGTCAGCCGCGAGACCTACGCGCGCCTTTGCGGCGTGCCCGAGGCCTTCGACCGCGTGAAATATGCGATCGATGCGCTGCTGCGCGCCGGGATCCAGCTCAGCATCAACGCCACCATGTCGCCCATTAACGGCGAGGATATGGAGGGCATCGCCGCCTTCGCCGCCGAGCGTGGGCTGCATGTGCGCCCGGTGTTCTATCTTTTCCCGCCTGTGCGCCGCGAATCGCTCGGCTGCACCGCGCCCATTCGCTATGACGCCGAGGAGGCCGGGCGCAGAACGGCGCTCGCGCAGTGCCTGACCGAGCCGTCCGAGCGGCTCATGCGCTTTGCCGGCGCGCAGCCGGACGTTGAGAGCATCGAGCCGACGGACGACTGCATCCGAGACGAGGGCGCACCCTTGGGCTGTCTGGCAGGCTCCTCGCAATTCTGGATCTCGTGGGAGGGGAAAATGATGTCCTGCGGGATGCTCGACGACCCCGTCACTCTGCCCTTCGAGGTCGGCTTTGCTCCGGCGTGGCGGGAGCTGGTCGAGCGAACGGCGCAGTACCGTCTTCCCGCTGCCTGCGGCGCGTGCGCCATGCGCGGCGCGTGCCCGACCTGCGCGGCGCTCAACCGCGCCGAGACAGGCAGCGTTGACAAGCGTCCGGATTTTATGTGCCGCCTGACCAAGGAATATATCCGCACACTGCAAGCCCAATTCCGCAAATGACCGAACGGCATCCCGAAACGGCTCCTGTTCGCGCTCTGCGCGGCAGGAAAACCTCAGCAGAAAGCGAGGCTGCGGCATGAGAACAAAGGATCCGGCGCGGATGGAGAAGATCCGCGACTATGTTGACCGTTATTATCGCGGCAAGGGCTGCTCGCCCTCCGTCGGAACGATCGCCAAGGCGCTCGGCATCGCCAAAACGACTGCCTACCGCTATTTGCTCGAGATGAACGAGCGCGGGATGCTGGTTTATGACGGCAGCACCATTGAGACGAGCCGGACGGATAAGTGCACAACGGGGTATTTTTCTGCTCCGATCGTCGGCTCCGTCCGCTGCGGCGACCCGGAGCAGGAGGAGGAGCAGATCGAGGCCTATGTCAACCTTCCGGAGGCGATTTTCGGCAAGGGGGAGTTTTATCTTCTGCGCGCCGCGGGCGATTCTATGGTCGATGTCGGCATCGACGACGGCGACCTCGTCCTCATCCGCAGGCAGAGCACCGCGTCCGTCGGAAATGTTGTCGTCGCGCTCGACGAGCAGGGTCAAAACACGCTCAAGACCTTCGGCGGCGTCGACGAGGCGTCCGGCTGCGCCGTGCTGCGCTATGAAAACCAGAAGAGCTATCCGAACAAGACGATTCTTGTCCGCGAGCTGATCGTGCAGGGCGTTGCCGCACGGATCATTAAGGAAGCTCCTTGACGCGAAAAGCTAGGGAGCCTCTGATACTGATTCTTGGTTAGATACTTTAATCAAGAATCGGTATTAGTCAAAAAACAGCATCCAGAACGGGCTTTGTGGCCGGTGCCGATGTGCACCGGCCTTTTTTCGTCCGCGGGGCAGCGCGGCGGTTTGCGCATAGGATGCAAGGACGGCATCATAAAATTTCTCTTTTTCTGCGGCCGTTGCACAAAACGATGCAATTGCGCCCGATTCTGCTGCTAAGGGCAGAGGGGAATGCATACGCACGGACGGATTTTGAACGGAATCAAACAGGGAGGTTTGTATCATGCACAAGGTATTCATCAGTCCCAGCGACCAGAGGCGCAACACCTACGCCTCCGGCAACACGAACGAGGCGGAGGTCTGCGGCAGGATCGGCGCGGCGTGCCGGGCGGCGCTCGAGCGCTGCGGCTTCGCCGTGGCGCTCGTTCAGTACGAGCCGATGTCGAGCAAATGCGCGAAGTCAGACGCCTTCGGCGCGGAGCTGCACCTGCCGATCCACACGAACGCCTTCAACGGCAAGACGAGCGGCACGCGCATCATGTGCTACGCGCTGAGCGGCGAGGGCTACAGGGCGTGCAAGGCGATTTTTGACGTTCTCGCGCCGCTGACGCCGGGCACGTCCGAGAACATCACGGCGCACCCCGAGCTTTATGAGATCAAGAATGCGAGCGCGCCGACGGCCTATGTCGAGGTCGATTTCCACGACGTGCCCGAGGTCGCCGCGTGGCTGACCGCGAACACCGAGACGATCGGCGAGACGATCGCCAAGGGCGTCTGCAATTATTTTGGAGAGCAATATACCGCACCGGGTGCGCCCGAGACCGGCTCAGACGGACGGTATCACAGCTTTGACGAGCTTCCGGATTGGGCAAAGCCCGAGCTGAGGGAGCTGATCGACACCGGTGCTCTGCGCGGTCGGGACGGCGACCTCGATCTTTCCGAGGATCTGCTGCGCTCGCTGATCGTCACGAAGCGATATGTAGACAGCAGGGGAGCGGTTGACCGCGACTGAGTATTTTTCCGGCGGGGTATGCCCGCCGGTTTTTTTGTCCCAAAGGGCACAGAGACAATGCGGAAAGATCGAAAAATCGGGCTAGCAAAGATATTATCCTTGAAAAACCCACGCAGATGTGTTATACTAATGCATGTTAAAAAGCTCGAAGCGCTTTTTATAGTGCCAACGGCGCGTCAGATTCTGCATGAGACGGCGCAGCGTGCATTCGCACGATAAAAAACACCGCGCAGGACGCAATGCCCTCCGTCGGCAGAAAGGAGAACGAAATGAAGACGTTTTGCAAGCCCGAGCTGGAAGTTTATACATTCTCGGCGGCCGACATTCTGACGGCTTCCTCGACTGACGCAAGCTCGGAGCCGTCCACTCCGACCACGGACGGCGTGGAGCTTCCGGAAGATCCGCTGCTGTGACCTTAGCGAAACAATGCCTCGGCAAAACGAATTGCCGAGGCATTTCTTTACCCTTTTCTAAACAATATCGCGTAACGATATATATATATATATATATATTCGCATCTATGCGTCGACGCTTCGATGCAATTCGGCGGAAATAATTTCGAAAACACCAAAAAACGGGCATAAGCTTGTTAATACGACTCTGGAATGTCAAAAAAAATCCCCATTCTTTGAAAATATTTGTGGACAAACGGCTCAGATCGTGTATAATATAATTGAAAAGGTATGAGACGATCACCCCTCATTCTCAAGACGTTATGGAGGTGTGTCATTACGGCAGATTCAGGTCATTCCTTCGGCGCATATTTTAAGCGCGCAACAAGCCCCATCGTGGTGCTTGCGACCCTGCGCGAACGGCCGATGTATGTTTATGAGCTTTCCGTTCTGATGAAGCAACGAAGCGGCGGAAAATACACGATCGCTGTGCTCTACCCGGTGCTATACCGTCTGGTCGAGCAGGGCTACGCCGAGATCTCCAACACCGAGGTCTTTGACGGCCGTGCGCGTAGCTATTACCGCATCACGCCCTCCGGCGAGGAATATCTTGCGCGTTGCCTGAAGGAGTATCGCGAAATGACACAGGTTTTTGACCTCCTGACGGAGAACGCGCGCAAGGAGCATAAGGACTAGTGCCATGACAAACGCTGCAATCAAAAAATACTGCCGCGCGGTCGCGCATTGCATGACGTGCAGCCCCTCAACGAAGCGCCGCCTCCTCGGCAGCCTGCGCGACGAGCTGTCCGGGCAGCCGGGCGAGTGCTATGAGCGGCTCGTTTCCGAGCACGGCACGCCCGAGGAGACCGCCGCTGCGCTGCAGGAGACGGTCGGCTATTCTGAGGAACGTCGGAGTCGTTCGGCTCGCTGGCTTGCGCCCGCGCTGGTCGCGCTTCTTACCCTTTTGGCGGTCGCCGCTGTTTCCGGCGTGATCCTCCGGGTCGGAAACGACCGCGAGCCGGTCTACCGCGAGATCCAATGGTCGACGATCGCCGAGCCGTAGGAAACGGAGCGTGTGCAATATGAAAAACGAAAAACGCACGGCGGAGGATTATTTCCGCTATTTGAAGAAAAATCTGACCTGCAAGCGCCGCACGAAGCGGGCGTTGATCGCGGGGCTGAAAGACGAGCTGGCGGAGCGGGGGTGCGACGCGCAGGATTATGACGGCGTCGTCGCCGCGTTGGGCGAGCCGGATGAAACGATCGCCGTCCTGCGTGACTCGCTCGATGCGCGCGAGGTGCGGCGCACCAATCGCTGCCAACGGGCGCTTCCGTGGGCGCTCGCGGGGGTCGCGGCCGCTGTGCTGCTGCTCTCGGCGTGTTTTTTCCTTCGACGCCGTGCAAGTCTCTGGATCGACAGCTTTGAAACGAGCGTGCACGTTTACTCCGAGGGGGAGCAGACCTCGGTTTGCGAGGAGGACAACCTGACGTGGAGCCCGCCCGTCCCTGCCGGAGGCGTGCAGACGCCATAAGAAAACAAGCGCGCAATCCAACCCGGAATCAAAATATATAAAAGAGGAGAGATTTTATGAAACGGATTTTTTGCCTGAGCCTTGTGCTGGCGCTGCTGCTGTGCGCCTGCGCATTCCCGGTCAGCGCGGCTGACGAGGAGCCGATGGTGCCGGTCGCTAGCTACGTTACCCACTTCGATGACGGCAGCTATTGCGTCACAACGATCCTGCAAATGCCCGTCGAAGAAAACGGCGCGGCGCGCGCCTACAAGCTCATAAGCGGGCAGAAGGCCAGCGCCTATTATGCCAGCGGCGTGCTGCAATTCACCACCTATGTCAAGGGTACGTTCAAGTACAACGGCAGCACGGCGATGGCCACGACTGCGCAGTACAGCTACAGCATCGCCAATTCCGCGTGGTCGTTTTCCTCCGGCTCGGCTCATTGCAGCGGCGCAACGGCCTACGCGACCTGCACGTTTTATAACTCGCTCAACGGCAACAAGAGCGTCACCGCGTCGTTGACCTGCTCGCCCACAGGCAAACTCTCCTGAGCGCGCTCCGGCGCAAGACCAAGCTGCGAACCCGCTTCCGCAAAAGGCGCGCTGCCCTTTGCGGAAGCGGGCTTATGCAGCTTCGATTTTTCTTAACGCACCGCTCCGGCCGCCTTCGGCGGTTCTTTTTTTGCGCATGGATGCATATTCTTTGGGAGAATATGAAAAGGAGGAGCGCTATGCCAACAACAGGAACCTTGCTTGTGCGAGCCTACAGCTCGGCGGCACAGCTTCCGATCCAGGGAGCGACCGTGCGCGTGCTTACAAAGACGGCGTCCGGCCTGCGCATGCTTGCAGTGCGCACGACAGACAGCAGCGGTTTGATCGAGCCTGTCACGCTGGAGACTGAGCCGGCGCGCAACAGTCTGACGCCCGGCCAGCCCGAGCCGTTTGCGTCGGTGGAGCTTTCCGTTGCACACCCGGATTATTTCCCCGTTGAGGTTTCCGGTATCCAGATTTTTTCGGGCATCCGCAGCATTCAGGACATCATGCTTCTTCCGCTTGAGGAGCGACCGGCTGACCCGACCAGCGCCGAGAACGTGTCCATTCCGGCGCAGGAGCTTTAGTATGCAGACCGTGACGCCGTACATCCCGAGACAGATCACCGTGCATCTGGGCGCGCCGGATTCCTATGCGGCGAATGTTACCGTCCCGTTCAATGAATATGTGAAGAACGTCGCCTCGAGCGAGGTCTATCCCACGTGGGAGGAGAGCGCTCTGCGCGCAAATATTCTCGCCATCAGCTCGTTTGCGCTCAATCGGGTCTATACCGAGTTCTACCGCAGCCGGGGTTATACCTTCGACATCACGTCCTCGACTGCGATCGACCAGAAATTCATCAACGGACGCAATATTTTTGAGAACATATCCAAGCTCGTCGACCGGCTCTATACGAGCTACATCCGGCGGCGCGGGAATGTGGAGCCGCTGGCGGCAAAATATTGCAACGGAACGACCGTGACCTGCTCCGGCATGAGCCAGTGGGGGTCGCAGGAGCTTGCGCGGCAGGGGAAAACGGCAGGGGAGATCCTGCGATATTACTACGGCAGCGAGGTCGAGCTGGTGAGTGACGCGCCTGTGCGCGGCTACACGCCGTCCTATCCGGGCGCGCCCCTGCGGCGCGGAGCGCAGGGCGCAAGCGTCGTGCAGGCGCAGGTCATGCTTGACCGCGTGGCGCGGAACTACCCCTCAATTCCGCGCATCGACCCGATCGACGGCATTTTTGGCAGTGCGACCGAGGCCTCGGTGCGCCGCTTCCAGACGATTTTCAGCCTGACGTCGGACGGCGTGATCGGGCGGACGACGTGGTATCGGCTCGTGTGGCTCTATGTCGGCATGCTCGAGCTTGCCGAGCTGGATGGCGAGGGGCAGATGTTCCTCGGCAGTAGCTGGCAGGCACCGTCCAGCCTGCAGCTCGGCAGCAGCGGAAACAAGGTGCAGCAGCTTCAATATATGCTGCGCGTTATGGCCGAATACGTCGACACGATCGAAATGGTTGCGATGGACGGCCTGTTCGGCCCGAAAACGGCGGAGGCTGTGACTGCATTTCAGCGCTTCGCGGGGCTGACACCGGACGGTATCGTAGGAGCGGCGACGTGGTCGGCGCTTCACAGCCGTGTGGTCGGCGTGGTGGACGCGTCGAATTCGCTCGCGTCTCTCTCGGCACAGTATCCGGGTCGAGCTTTGCAGCTCGGCGACAGAGACGCATCCTGAAGGGAGTGGAGATCTATGCTCACCGGAATACCCGAGGCAGCGTCTGTCGCGGCGCTGCAGGCCAATCTGCTGGCTGTTCTTCCAGAGACGCTGCTGATCGTTGACGGCATCTTTGGCCGCGAGACGCAGCAGGCTGTGCGTATTTTTCAGGCGCGGGAGGGGCTTCCTGTCACGGGGCTTGCCGACCTGCAAACATGGGAGCTGCTTGATGCGCGCGCCGCCCTGGCACGGATCGAGCAGGAAGAGGCCGAGGCGCTTCGGCTGGTGCTTCTGCCGGGGCAGCGCGTGAGCCACGGCGAAAAAAATCTGCACCTGTACATGGTGCAGGGGATGCTGACTGCGCTTGGCGAGATTTACGAGAATCTCCCGGCAGTGGTGCTGACCGGCGAGCTCGACCGGCAAACCGTCGAGTGCCTGCAAATGCTGCAGGAGCTTTACGGCCTGTCTGCGACCGGGGAGCTGGATAAGCATACGTGGCGGATGCTGGCGCGCGACTATCGGCATACCGTTGCAGACGGGCACATCAGCCATGCGGAAAAATCGGCCGCGGAAAAACAATAGACGAGGCAAGAGGCAGCGAGAGCCGGTGCAGAAAACTGCACCGGCTCCTGTTCAATCCGTCAAAAATCCGCAGCCGGTTCTTATAAAATGCGTGGTTTCCGGATTTTTTCAGTTCATGCGCTGCTCGGTTATTTATAATTCGAGGCGCTTGCGTGCTGCGCGAGGATATAATACGTCTCGCAGTAGTGCGGGTGGGCGATTCCGCCGATGGCCGCAGCAGAGACCAGCTTGGTTCTTGCGCCCTCGTAGCGGTCGGCAAGCTTATAGTTCACGATCGCGCTGACTTGGTTGCCGAGGCCGTTTGCCGCGGTGATCTCGGCGAGGATCTGCATGAAATATGCAGGAAGCTGGCAAAGCTTGTACTTTGTCCTGCCCCAGGATTTATAGGATGTTTTTTTGCTGTATTTGAGCGCGCGGGCGGGCAGGCCGGCAATGTTAGAGGCCGAGAGGCCGGACTGCGTGATGTCCTTGGCTGTGCCGCTGCTGTGGCAGGAGCAGGTGTATTTGTAGCAGTCCTCGCGGCCGTTTTCGCAGACGCCGGCCAGCTTATTCACCAGTGCATTCAGATTTTTCAGACTCATCTGATTGTACCAGCCCTTGCCGGTCAGGTCGTGCCACTCGTTCTCCATGCTGCTCGACATATCAACGATGGCGGTGCGCCCATAGCGGCGGAAGTTCCACGAGGTCATCGGCACGCAGGGAACAAAGTCGTCTTCGTTGACGAGGTTGAAGATGCAGCGGTATTTAGAGTCGGTCGTGTTGGTCGCGGTGGTGTTGTTCGGGGCGGCGAAGGTATAGGCGAAGACCGTTTTGCCCTCGTCGATCAGCTTGGCGGAGATCAGGTTGGCAATGGCGCCGCCGCGCGAGTGTCCCGCGACCCAGAAGACCGTGTTGCTGCCGTCCAGATCATTGGTTTTCAGGTAGCTTTTGAGATATTTCAGGATGCGGTTGGCGGCAACGTCGAAGCCCTTGTGGTTTTTCTTGTTTGTCCAGTCGGGGAAGCTGCTGAATCTGCCGGTGTCGCCGATGTCAAAGTTGCTGCTCCATTCCTCGATCGTGCCGTTCGTGCCGCGGACGATCACGGCGACGATCTTTTTGGTCTGGCCGTTGTAGGTCACGGTGCGGAAGCCGATGCCCGCCTCGGAAAGATCGTCGTCCCCAAAGTCAGAGCCGGTCAGCTTATAATCCACCGTGCGCTGCATCCCGTGGAATGCCAGCATGGTTTGGATGCTCTTGGTAGAGGAGACGGTGCCGCCGTCATAGGTCGTGCTCTTGCCGAAGTCAAAGCCGCCGCCGCTGTAGATAAAGGTGCTGAACAGCAGGGAGGTGATGGAGAGATTTTTGTTAAAGGTTTTGTTGCTGCCGAAGAAGGTGCGGTAGTCAAAGGTGTATTTCACGGGCGAGGAGAGTTCGCCGTCGAGCAGCTTTCCGCTGAAGACGTTGCTTTTGGGGCTGGCGTCTCTTGCATCGCTGATGCCGTCGTAGTCCGAATCGGCCGTCGCGGCGGCTTTCACTGCGTAGGTGTCGACCGTGATGCAGCCGGTTTTGCTCAGGAAGGACTGCGTCTGCTCGTCGGTGACGCCGCGCGCGCTCAGATAGGCGCAGACGAGGTCGGTGACGTCGGTCTGCGTCGGCTCCAGCCCCTTGGAAAGACTGCCGTCAACGGGGCGCAGGTCGTCGAGCAGCGCGCCGCTGCTCTGAATGGCAAACGTCCCGGCTGCAGTTCCGGTTGCGGTGCGATAGAGCCGGTCGACGTCGACGCCCAGCGTGCGCAGCAGCGCCGACAGGTCGACCACGCAGAATTTACCGCCGTGGTCGGTCGAAGCGGAGACCTCCGTGCCGGCGACGTCGGTGTCCAAGGCACGCCAGCCGTCCTCGGTCAGCTCAAGCACGGCCGGAGCTTCTGCGGCGGCGTCGAGTGTGAAGTGCAGCGTCAGCTCCGCTGCGCCGTCCAGCTCGAGAGCAACGCCCTTGCCGATGACGGCGTCCTGACGGAGGATGGCCTCGTCCGTCGCCTCGCAGACCTGCACGGAGCGGTCAAGCGCGGCGGCGGAGACGCCGCTGACGGACGGAACGGCCTCGTTATCCTCCGCAAGCTCCTCGGCAAAGCGGTCGGAGGAAAGCTCCTGCCGAAGCAGCGTCAGATCGGTCGGGGAATTCAGGTCGGTGCCGAGGGCGACCTCGTCGCCGTCGGAGATGCCGTCGCCGTCGGTGTCGGCGTTGTTAGGGTCGGTGAAGTAAACGAACAGCTCTTCGTAATCGGTCAGACCGTCCAGATCGGAATCGGGCTTGGCCGGATTTGTGCCGTAGCTCTGAACCTCCTCGAGGTTGGTCAGACCGTCGTCGTCGGCGTCCTCGCTGCTGTCGGCAACGGTCGGATCGGAGCCGATGCGGTAGATTTCAATATAGTCGGAGATGCCGTCGCCGTCGGTGTCGGCAAGCTCGTCGGACGAGCCGAAGAAGGCCTCAAGATAGGCGGGCACGCCGTCGCCGTCGCGGTCGGAAATATCAGCGACATTTTCCGCAAAACGCATAAGCATACAGGCGGCCTCTGCGCGCGTCGCGCTGCCCTGCGGGTCGAGGAGCTGCGCGGTCTTACCCAGCAGCAGCTTTGCGCCGACGGCCCATTGCGCGGCGCGGTCGGCCCAAGAGCTGACGCAGTCGGCGTCGGCAAATTGCGACAGCGCGCCGAAATAGCTGTCGTCGCGCTGCGCGTACTGCGCATAGCGGAACAGAACGGTGACGAGCTGCTCGCGGGTGATGGGCGTCAGCGGCGCAAAGTGCAGCGCGTCGATGCCCTCAACGATGCCGTGCTGCTTGCCCCACGCGACTGCGTCGGCATACCAGCTTCCGGCCTCGACGTCTTCAAAGGACGCTGCGTCCTCCACGGCCGGACAGCCGTCCGCGCGATAGAGGATCGTGACCAGCATGGCGCGGTCAAGCAGCTCGTCCGGCGCAAAGCGACCGGGCGCGACGCCGTCCATCAGGTGGCTTTCATAGACATAACACACAGCCTCGGTGTACCATGCCGAGTCGCTAAGGTCGGAAAACGGCAGGGTCGAGCCCTCCGTGTCCTGCGCGAAAATCTCGACGGGAAGCGCGGACAGAAGCATGCACAGCGCCAACAGGCAGGCAAGCGCGCGATTTTGCAGCTTTTTCATTGCGGGTTCTCCTTCTCTCATTTTTAATCATGTTGTTTCTCTCTTCAAAATGGATAAAATCTCCATTCCTTCTTTTATTTTAGAGAATGAAACAGCATTTGTCAATATAAACTATGGAATAATCATTCATTTTTATTAAAAAAACAACGCGCCCGGATGAAACAGTAGGCTTCATCTGGGTGCGCTGCATAGGGCTGCGATCCGCGCTGAAACTATGTGTTGAGCCGGCGCATTTCCCTGCTGCTGTACGCTGAAGGAACAGCGCCGGCCGCACTTGCCGAAGGGGCGGCCGAGCGTGCGGACGGTCGGTCGCGCATAACGAACGGCACCTTGCTGCCTACAGCCGTTCCAAGTCAAGACAGATAGTGCGAATTTGTGAATAATTCATGCTCTGCGGCGTGTCAAACGGTTGATTTTTGCGCGCTGAGTGATTAAAATATAGGAAAAACCGTTCGGAGGAAAAAATCATGCTGCTTTTGGTGCGCTATCAGACGAAGCCCGGCGCGCGCGACGCATTCCTGCGGGCGGCCGCGCCGCTGGCAGAGACGATCCGCCGCGAGGACGGCTGCGTCTCCTATGATTACTATCTCGATGCCGCGAAGCCCGACGCCGTCCTGCTTGTGGAGGAATGGCGGACGCCGGAGCATCAGCAGCGTCATATGGCCATGCCGCATATGGCGGAGCTGAAGCGTCTCAAGGAGCAGCTTGTCTGCGCGACGGCGGTTCGGCGCGTCTGACGGGACGCTTTTTGCATAATTCGGCAAGTTGTGGTTGAGAATCCGTGCCGAATGTGCTATAATAACAGCCAAATTAGCGCAACTCTCTGAAAGAAGGAGAAAAAACATGAAATTAGGTATCGTCGGCCTGCCGAATGTCGGCAAGTCCACCCTGTTCAACGCCATCACCAACGCGGGTATTCCCGCGGATAACTATGCCTTTTGCACGATCGACCCGAACGTCGGCATGGTTACCGTCCCGGACAGCCGTCTGGAGTGGCTGCGCGACCGGTATCAGCCGAAAAAATTCACCCCGGCCGTGATCGAGTTCGTCGACATTGCCGGTCTGGTCAAGGGCGCGTCGAAGGGCGAGGGGCTCGGCAATAAATTCCTGTCGAATATCCGCACGACGGACGCGATCGTCCATGTGGTGCGCTGCTTCGACGACCCGAATGTCACCCACGTCGAGGGCAGCACCGACCCGCTGCGCGACATCGACATCATCAATCTGGAGCTGATCTTTGCCGACGTCGAGATGGTCGAGCGACGGCTGGACAAGGCGCAAAAGGCCGCCAAGGGCGGCGACAAGCGCTTCCTGCGCGAGATCGAGGTCTTTACCGAGCTTGAAAAGCACCTCAACGAGGGCAAGCTCGCGCGCACCTTCGCGTGCAGCGACGACGACCGCGCCCTGATCGCCACGAGCGACCTGCTGACGCTGAAAAAAACGATCTACGCCGCGAACCTCTCCGAGGATTGGGTCGAAAACCCCGAGGAGAATCCGTATTTTCAAAAGGTCAGGGCGCTGGCCGATGCAGAAGGCTCGGAGGTCATTCCGATCTGCGCGAAGCTCGAGGCCGACATTGCCGAGCTGGACGACCCGGAGGAAAAGGCCATGTTCATGGAGGAGCTGGGGCTCAAGCGCTCCGGTCTCGACCGGCTGATTCAAGCCAGCTATGAGCTGCTCGGCCTGATCTCCTTCCTGACGGCCGGAAGCGACGAGTGCCGCGCATGGACGATCAAAAGGGGCACAAAGGCACCGCAGGCGGCCGGAAAGATCCACACGGATTTCGAGCGCGGCTTCATCCGCGCCGAGGTCATTGCCTTTGAGGATCTGAAGGCCTGCGGCACGCTGGCAAACGCAAAGGCCAAGGGTCTGGTGCGCAGCGAGGGCAAGGAATACGTCATGAAGGACGGCGACATCGTCAACTTCCTGTTCAACGTCTGAGCCGACTGCGCATAGTCTGATATATCCGAAATTTCATATCGCGTTGATCGAAAAGAGTAGCTGACCGGCAGACGTGCCAGAGAGCCTCCGCCATGGCTGAAAGCGGAAGCGGCGTCAGGGCGGCGAAGTGCGTTCGTGAGCGAGGGGAGACCCCGTTGGTCGCGAAAAGACCGCGGAAGCTTTGGCTTCCGTCAAAGCGAGAAATCAGAGTGGAACCGCGAGTTTTTCAAAAGACCCGCCTCTGGACAAAACCGGAGGTAGGTCTTTTTATTTGGAGGAATGCAATATGACACGCTTGAACGAAACGCTGACGGCGTACCAACGCAACGACCCGGCGGCAAGGAGCAAGCTGGAAATTTTCTTATTATATAACGGCCTGCACGCACAGATCTATTACCGCATCGCCCATTGGCTCTATGAGCACAAATTTCAGTTTCTGGCACGATGGGTGTCGCAAAGAGCGAAGCGCCGCACGGGCGTTGAGATCCACCCGGCGGCAAAAATCGGGCGCAGACTCGTCATTGACCACGGCACGGGCATCGTGATCGGCGCGACGGCCGAGATCGGCGACGACTGCCTGCTCTATCAGGGCGCGCCGTGGGATCGTTCATTTCGCGGTTGGCGCGGCAGTCATCGTTGTTGTAGTTCAGGTCGGCTGCGGAATACGGCTCGGCGGGAACG
>URLT01000010.1 GCA_900548795.1 uncultured Eubacteriales bacterium | reverse complement strand
GGAGGCGCTGACGGCAAAGCCCAAGCAGCCCGAGGAGGCGCCGCTCGCCGAGCCGCTGCCGCCCGTGAGCTTCGACGAATTCTGCAAGGTCGAAATGACGGTCGTCAAGGTCTTGACCTGCGAGCCGGTCAAGAAATCCGAGAAGCTGCTGAAATTCACGCTCAACGACGGCACGGACAAGCCGCGCCAGATCCTCTCGGGCATCGCGAAGTATTATAAGCCCGAGGAGCTGCTCGGCAAGACGCTCGTCGCCGTGACGAATCTGCCCCCGCGCAAGATGATGGGGCAGGAGAGCTGCGGGATGCTGCTGTCGGCCGAGCGCGGCGACAAGCTGCACCTGCTCATGCTGGACGACCGCATCCCGGCAGGCTCGAGATTGGTATAACACGGGTTCCCTCTTTTCTGTCCCGATCAACGACAATCGGCGCAGTCTCATAAATCGAGACTGCGCCGATTTTTTACGTTTTTCGAGCCGGATCAGAGCGCGGCCAGCACGGCAAGCAGATAGTCCCACGTGCGGCGGGTCGAGTCGATGCTGAGGCGCTCGCGCGTGGTGTGAATGTCCTGCATCTGCGGGCCGAAGGAGACGGCGTCCAGACCGGGCAGGCGGTCGGAGAAGATGCCGCACTCCAGACCGGCGTGGATGGCCTCGACGACCGGCTTTTTCCCATAGAGCCGCTCGTAGCACGAGATCATGGTCTGGCGCAGGGGCGACTGCTTGCGGTATTCCCACGCGGGATAGGCGCCGCTTTCGGAATAGGCCGCGCCGTAGCGCTCGCCGAGCTCGGCAAGATGCTCGATCAGCGCCGTTTTTTCCGCGTTGACGCTGCTGCGCACGGAGAAGGTCAGGCACGCGCGGTCGCCCTCGGTTTTCAGGATGCCGAGGTTCAAGGAGGTCTGCACCAGCCCCTCGATGTCCGCGCTCATGGCCTGCACGCCGTTCGGCACGGCGTTCAGAAGCGCCAGCAGCGCCTCGGAATCCTGCGCAAGCAGGACGCGCCCGACCGGCGCCGGCTCGCAGTAAAACTCCGCGCCCGTCTCGCCTGCGGGGAGCGTTTTCCGAACCGCCTCGGCCGCCTCGGAGAACCGGGCGGCAAAATCGGGCGCGTCGCTCGTCAGCAGCGCCTCGCAGGTGCGCGGGATCGCATTGTCCTTGCTGCCGCCGTTGATCGCAGAGAGGCGCACGGGCAGCGCCCCAAGCACAGCGGCAAGGGTCTTGCTGGCGTTGGCGCGGCCCCGGTTAATCTCGACGCCGCTGTGGCCGCCGTTCAGCCCGCGCACACCGACGCGCCAGCCCGGCGCGTCCGTCTGCTCCGTGCCGAAGGGCTTCGTCAGCGCGGAGGTCGCGCCGCCGGCGCAGCTCACGGTCAGGATGCCCTCATCCTCGGAATCGCAGTTGAGCAGCACGCGCCCGGACAGGACGGACATATCCATCGCGGCCGCGCCGAGCATCCCGATCTCCTCGTCGACCGTAAAGACGACCTCGAGCGGCGGGTGCGGGATGCTCGGGTCATCCAAGATCGCCAGAGCATAGGCCACGGCGATGCCGTCGTCGCCGCCGAGCGTCGTGCCCTCGGCAAAAATATCGTTCTCGTCATGCGCAAGGCGCAGACCGTCCCTTGCAAAATCCAAGTCGCAGTCCGGCTCCTTTTCGCAGACCATGTCCAGATGCCCCTGAAGGATCACGGTCGGGTGCTTCTCGTAGCCGGCGGTGGCCGGAGCATAGATCACGACGTTGTTGCTCTCGTCCTGCACGCAGCGCAGGCCGCGCTCCTTTGCAAACGCCACGCAGAAATCGCTCACGCGCTTCGTGTCGCGCGAGCCGTGCGGAATGGCGCAGAGCGCCTCGAACCAGCGCATCACGCCCTGCGGCTCTAAATCAGTCAAAACATTCATGGCAATCCGCCTCCTTTGCCGTTATCATACCACAGTTTTCCCCGTCAGGCAAGTCATAAACGCCCCGTCTGCGCGCATATTCTGTTTTGGACGCACAGCTCGGCAGACGCCGCGACCGGCGTTTACCTTGGGGAGGTTGGTCATATGAACGAAACCATCGAGCAACGAGCCTGCGATTTGGCTGTGTACGTGATCGAGCATCAGGCGACCGTCCGCGCCGCTGCCGCCGCCTTCGGCGTGAGCAAGTCCACCGTGCACAAGGATCTGAGCGAACGGCTGCAGGCCTGCAATCTCGCGCTTTTTCGGCAGGTGCAGGTCGTTTTGGCGCGAAATAAGGCCGAACGGCACATTCGCGGCGGCCTTGCGACACAGAAAAAATACCGAAAAGAAAAATAATTTGTTTTTTGTTGTACGAACGAAGGCAATTTCTGCCTGTTTCGCGCCCTTGGTTGAAGGGGCGCGATTTTTTTCGCCCCTCGGAAAGGAGTGACAGAATGGACAACAAGGAAGAGGCGCTGAAGCGGCGCTTTGCCGCAGCATGGCTGCGCTGCTTCGACGCCGACGCCGCAGCCGCGGCCGTCGGACGCACGGACGGCGTGCGGCTGCTGACGACCGCGGGCGTTCGCAAGGAGCTCGCTCTGCAGCGCGAGCAGTGCGACGTCTGCCGGGCGGACGTCGTGCGGCGGCTGGCACAGCTTGCCTTCGGGCGCGCCAACGACTGCGTCAAGCTCGTGCTGCTTGACGCGCCCGATCTCGATGCGCTCGATCTGAGCCTGCTGGCCGAGGTCAAGCGCAACGACAAGGGAACGGTGGAGGTCAAGCTGGTCGACCGCATCCGCGCCCTCGCCGAGCTGCTGAGCGCCGGCAGCGGCGGGAGCGACTGCGCCGAGGCGTTCTTTGCCGCCGCAGAGGACGACGATGCGCAGTGAGGTTCTCAAAAAAGCAGCGCACCGTGCTCAACTGGTGGCGTCCGGCACACCCGGACAGCCGGTATGAGGCGATCATCTGCGACGGGGCGGTGCGCTCCGGCAAGACGCTCAGCATGGGACTGAGCTTCTTTCTCTGGGCGTGCACGAGCTTTCGCGGCGCGCGCTTCGGCATCTGCGGCAAAACGATCGCCTCTCTGCGGCGCAACGTGCTGACCGAGCTGCTGCCCAAATTGCAGGCGCTCGGCTTCTCGGTGAGCGAGCGGCGGACAGAAAACCTCGTGCGCGCGACCTATCGCGGCCGAAGCAACGACTTTTATGTCTTTGGCGGCCGGGACGAAAGCTCCGCCGCGCTGATCCAAGGCATCACCTTTGCCGGGATCCTGCTCGACGAGGTCGCGCTGATGCCCCGCAGCTTTGTCGAGCAGGCCTGCGCCCGCTGCTCCGTGAGCGGGAGCCGCCTGTGGTTCAACTGCAACCCGGAGGGGCCGCGCCACTGGTTTTACAACGAGTGGATCCTCGGCGCAGAGCGCCGCAACTGCCTGTATCTGCACTTCACCATGGCCGACAACCCGTCGCTCTCCCCCGCCATCCGGCGGCGCTACGAGCGGCTCTACTCGGGGGTGTTTTACCGGCGCTTTATCCTCGGAGAATGGGTCGCCGCAGAGGGACGCGTCTATGACTTCTTCGACGCCTCGCAGGCGCCTCCTCCGCCGCCCGGCCACTATGAGCGCTGGTACATCTCCTGCGACTATGGGACGGTCAACCCGGCGTCGTTCGGTCTCTGGGGACTGCAAAACGGCGTCTGGTATCGCGTGAAGGAGTTTTATTTCGACTCGCGGCGCGAAATGCGGCAGATGACCGACGCGGAATACGCCGACGCGCTGGAGGCGCTGGCCGGTGGGCGGCACATCGAGGCTGTCGTGGTCGACCCGTCGGCGGCGAGCTTTCTGGAGCTTCTGCGCAGGCGCGGCTGGAACGTCCGCAAGGCCGAAAATGACGTGCTCTCGGGCATCCGCAGAACCTCGGATCTGCTCAAAAGCGGGCGGCTCGTCCTCTGCGACACCTGCGCCGACTGCCTGCGCGAGACGGAGCAGTACGTCTGGGATCCGAAGGCGGGGAAGGACGTCGTCCGCAAGGAGCACGACCACGCCATGGACGACATGCGCTATTTTGTCGCCACCGTGCTGACCGCGCGGGAGACGCCGCTGGCCGCACGGTCGGTCTCGCGGCCGGCGCGGTGAGCCTGAATGAAGGGAGGAAGTATTTTGAAGAAAAAACGACCCGCAGAGGCGGGCGCCGCCACCCAGCTTCGGTGCGGGCAGAGTCAGGCGCTCGGCGCGCTGCGCAGCTACGCTTCGCTCGGCGCGGGCGAAACGCGGCTGTATCAGACCATGCGCGAGGCCGTGCCGATCCTTGACGCGGCCATCGTCAAGCTGGTGCGGCTGGTCGGCGGCTTCCGCGCCGAATGCGCGCAGGGTCAGCGGGAGCTGAACGACTTTCTGCGCACCGTCCCCGTCGGCTACGGCCAGCACGGCATCGCCGGGTTTCTTTCGACGTATCTCGACAGTCTGCTGACCTACGGCCGCGCCGTCGGCGAGATCGTCGTCTCGGGAGATGACATTCGCGCCGTCTGCTGGGGCGACGTGCGGAGCATCCAGATCGAGTCCGGGACAAGCCCGCTGGACTATACGCTCTGCGCCTACGACGAGCACGGCGTGCTGCGTCCCCTGCCCTACCCGCATCTGCTGCTGTTCACGGCGCTGAATCCGGAGCCGGACAACCCCTACGGCGTGTCGCTTCTGCGCTCGATGCCGTTTCTGACCAACATTCTGCTGAGGATCTATCAGACCGTCGGCACGAACTGGGAACGCGCCGGAAACGTGCGCTATGCCGTCGTCTGCAAGCCCACGGCGGACGGTCTGGAGCGCGGCGGAGCAGCGGAGCGCGCCGAGAGCATCGCAAGCGAGTGGTCAGCAGCCATGCAGGACGGAAAAAACGGCGTTGTGCGCGATTTTGTGGCCGTCGGAGACGTCTCCGTGCGCGTGATCGGCTCGGACGGGCAGATCCTGGACTCGGAGGTGCCGGTGCGCCAGATTTTGGAGCAGCTCGTCGCCAAGACCGGTCTGCCGCCCTTTCTGCTGGGGCTGAACTGGTCGAGCACCGAGCGCATGAGCCAGCAGCAGGCCGATCTGCTCACCACCGAGCTTTGGACGATCCGGCGCGCCGTCGAGCCGGTGCTCAGTCGGATCTGCACGCTCTGGCTGCGGCTGCACGGCTTCGGCTGCCGGCCGGAGATCGTCTGGGACGACATCAGTCTGCAGGATTCGGTCGAGGAGGCGCACGCCGCGCTCTATCGCGCGCAGGCGGCGCAGCTCGAACCGGGAAGGGAGTCAAGGAATGAAGATCTTTAAGGAAGCAAGCGCGGTCGGCGCAGGCACGCCCGACGCGGCGGAGTTGGAAAAAATCAACCGCTTCAGCAAATCCCCGCTGAGCGCCGAGCAGGTCTACCGCTTTCAGGCACGCCTGTGCGACGATCAGCCTGACCGCGATTTTGAGCGCTTTGACCGCGCCGCGCTGCCCCGTCTGGCGGAGCTGTTCCTCGGAAAAACGGGGATCGTCGATCACGATTGGTCAGCCCGAGAGCAGGTCGCGCGGATCTATGACACAGAGGTCTGCTCAAGCGGCGGCGAAGCGTGGATCCTCGCCTCGTGCTACATGCTGCGCACGGAGAAGAACGACGCTCTGATCGCCGACATCGAGGGCGGGATCCGCCGCGAGGTCTCCGTCGGCTGCGCCATGGCAAAGGCGACGTGCAGCATCTGCGGCCAGCCTTACGGCGCCTGCGAGCACCGCAAGGGGCTGCACTACGACGGCCAGACGTGTCTGGCCGTGCTGTCCGAGCCGACCGACGCCTATGAATTTTCCTTCGTCGCCGTGCCCGCGCAGAGACGGGCGGGCGTGACGAAGGCGCTGGAGGGAGGTGAACGCATGACGCTCAAGGAGCTGGTCGCGCGCTCCGGCACGCCGGAGCAGCAGGACTGTCTGCGCGAGCTGGAGGCTGCGGCGCAATTCGGCGCGGCATGCCGCAAGGGGCTGCTCGACGAGGTCGTCCGGCTCGGGCTGGTGCTCGACCTCGGCGCGGACGAGGCCACGCTGCGCAAGGCCTGCGAGGCACTGGAGCTGCCCGAGCTGAAGCGCTGGCGCGCCGCGCTGGAGCAGAAGGCCGCCGCGCTCTTCCCGCCGCAGACCCAGCTTCCGTCCGCCGAGGGCGGCACGGAGGCGCTCGACGCGGCTTATCTGATCTAAGGAACCTCTGATTAAATTGCAAGAGCGGTCAGCGAGGGATTTTGTCTCCAAATTGAGGTTTGGAAATCGCAGGAATCCTTTTCGTATTTCAAGATTTTCAAACCAATAAGTTGGGGCAAAAGACCCGCTGAACGCCGCAGACGATTGATTCAGAGGTTCCCTAAGGCGGGGTTTTTGAGCCGTCTTCTCCGAGCCGCGCGGCAGGTCTGCGGGCAAGGCCGAACCGACTGCGTCACCTGCGGCACGAGCGCCCGCCCGCCGCATGTCGGCTCGGAGGAGAGCTTTTGACCCGGTCTGATCCGAATGTTCGTTGAATCATTATTCTATTTGGAGGTATTTCATTATGGCAATTTCTTTCGACTCCATCGGAACGGTCTGCGCCACCTTTCAGGCGGCGACGCCGCTGCCGGTCGGCTCTGTCTGCAAAATGGCCTCGAACGGTTATCTGAGCGAATGCGCCGCCGGGGACGGCTTCCTCGGCCGCGTGGAGACCGCCGACGGCGACCTGCACGCCGTCACCGTTCGCGGCTTTGTCACGCTCAAATATTCCGGCGCGCTGCCCTCCTACGGCGTCTGCAAGCTCAGCGCCGACGGGAGCGGCGGCGTGAAGGTCGACAGCGAGAAGGGGCTGCCGTTCCACGTCGTCCAGCTTGACACCGTCAACCACACCGTCACCGTTCTGCTCTGAGAAAGGAAGGCTGAATTATGGCATTTGATACGCTTCATCTTGAAAAAGGCATGTACCACGAGGCCGGCAAGAGCTTCTCTCAGGTGCTCGAGGCGCTCGACCCGTCCGAGAGCTACAAGGGCACGCCGCTCGAGGGCACGGACGCCTTCCAGCGCCAGCTCAAGCGCTTCGGCATTCGCGTCAAGGGCGCAGGCTCCGACCCGGTGGAAAAATTCTTCTCGACCTTTGAGTCGGCCGTGCTCTTCCCGGAATTTGTCGCGCGGGTCGTGCGGCAGGGCATGGAGGAGGAGAACATCCTGCCCATGATCGCCGCCAGCATCACCACGATCGACAGCCGCGACTATCGCAGCATTTACTCCGTCCCGACGGAAAAGGAGCGCTCCCTGCACAGCGTTGCCGAGGGCGCGGCCATTCCCTCGACCACCGTCCGCACGCGCGAAAATCTGGTGCATCTTCGCAAACGCGGCCGGATGCTCATTGCCTCGTATGAGGCGCTTCGCTTCCAGAAGCTCGACCTGTTCTCGGTCATGCTGCACCAGATCGGCGCGCAGATCCAGAAGACCCAGCTCGCCGACGCCGTGCACGTGCTCGTCTCCGGCGACGGCAACAAGAACCCCGCGCGCGGCTTCTCTGTCGGCACCGCGCCCATCGGCGGCGTCTCCGGCAAGCTGAGCTATGATGCGCTCGTGGATTTCTGGGCGCAGCTCTATCCCTACGAGCTGAACACCATGCTCGTCAACACCGGCACGCTGACCACGCTGATGAAGCTCGACGAGTTCAAAAATCCGCTCAGCGGCCTGAATTTTCAGGGCACCGGACGCTTTGAAACGCCGCTCGGCGCGAAGCTCCTGCGCTGCGAGGCGGTCGAGGATTCGGCAGTGCTCGCCTTTGACCGTCGCTACGCGCTGGAGATGGTTCAGGCGGGCGAGCTGAGCGTGGAATACGACAAGCTGATCGACCGCCAGCTCGAGCGCGCCGCCATCACGACGATCTGCGGCTTCAGCAAGCTTTACAGCGACGCGGTCTGCCTGCTGGAAGCGTAAGCCCCATGACGATCCGAGATGAGATCCGCACGCTGACGCAAAAGCTGCTGCAATCGACCGTGGAGGCCTCGCTGGTCGAGGCGGTCTGCGTCGGAACGGAGCAGCTCCTGCGGCAGCAGCTTCGCAGCGGGCTGACGCCCGACGACTGCCGCGACGTCTTTGTGCTGTCGGCCGCGCTGCTCTCCCTCGCCTGTCTGAATCACGCGGCGAGCGAGGGGCTCGAGCAGTTTCAGGCCGGAACGGTGCGCCTCGTTTTTGACCGCTCGGGCGACCGGCTCTCGGAAATGGCGCGAGAGCTGATCGCGCCGTTCTGCCGCAGCAGCACGGCCTTCGTGGGGGTGCGGACATGAAGGAGCTGATCGCACGCCTGATCCGCGATTACGGCGCGGCGACGACGCTGGTCTTTAACCAGACGAACTCCTATCGCCACACGCGCGCGTTTTTGCAGCTCGTGACCTCGAAAAGCTGGCAAAACATGGAACGCATGATCCCCGATTGCGGGGAGATCCCGCGCGGACAGTTTCTCTACATCGGCCCGCCCGAGCTGACGCTCAGCGGCGGCGACTTTGTCGTCTGCGACATGCGCACCTTCATCGTGCGCCGCGCCGACGCCATTGTCTTCCGCGACGACCGGCTGTTCGTCTGGGGACTATGCGTGGAAACGGGGGAGGATGCCGGATGGTAACGCTTCCGAACAGGCTGGCCACAGAGCTGGCCAAGAAGGGCATCAACGTGACGGTCGCCTTCCCCTCGAAGCGGTTCACGCCCGAGCTGGCAGGGCCGCGCTTCGTCATCGGCGTGGAGGCCGTTCGCTGCGAGGCGCCCGGTCTGGACGACGCGCTCTATCGCGCGCAGGGCGGCGTCGTCCGGCGCGGCTGGCTGGTCAGGGGCACGCTGTTTCTCGAGAGCTACTGCTCCTACCCCATGCCCGCCTCGCGGGATTCCGATGCGATGTCGCTGGCCGTTGAGACCGCCCTGCAGCAGCTCACCGACTTCACCGTCGGCGCGATCCGGCTCGACCCGCCGCGCTACGACGCCGGGACGGACTGCTTCCGCCACCGGCTGAGCATCGCACTTTCGGCTTATCTCTATCAAGCCACATAAGGAGGCCGCCATGGAAAACCAATATTTACCGACCGAGCTGCCCTTCCTGCTGCAGATCAACGACCGCACGCAGGTGCTGATGCAGCAGGTGCGCGAGCGCACCGTGCGCACCGTCGTGCCGGTTCGCCGTTTCGGGCAGGCGCTGCCCGCCGCGCTCCGGGCGACGACGGAGCGCTTCGAGGTGGAGCTGGAGCAGAGCCGCCTCTCCGCGCCGGATCAGGAGTCCTTTCTCGACTGGCACACGCTGCATAATTTCACGCTCGTCATTCGCTGCGGCGGTCTGCTGACGGCCTATCGCGGCTGCGAATTCACCGAGCTGACCACCCGGCACGAGAACGGCAAGCAGCTTCTGGTGCACGCGACGCTGACGGCGCGCATGCGGAGCTGCGTTGAAACGTCAAAGTGAAAGGGGGCGCAAGATGATCCAATACGGCGACTTTCTGTTTCCGAACGACCCGGAGCGGCTGGAGATCACCTACGGCTGGAAGGTCGTTTCCAAAGAGAACCGAGCCGGCGCATGGCAGGTGCGGCTGCTCGGGCGGCTGGGACGCGTCATCGCCGGCGAGGGCTGCTTTTACGGCGACAGCCCCTGCGCAACGCTGGCCTCGCTCGCGGCGCTGCTGGACGGGCAGGCGCACATTTTTTCTCACCCCGTCTATGGCACCGTCAGCGCCTGCATGACCGAGCTGGTCTCGGACGAGGAGCCGGAGAGCGGGCTGGTGCGATACCGCTTCCGCCTGCTGGAGCTTCTGTGATACGGATCCCGATCAAAATCATTCCTCGGGATCCCGTGTGCTGCGCTTCCGATTTCAAGCGGCACGGATCTTATCATCCGTGCCGCCCTTTTTTGTGCTAGGGAACCTCTGATTCAATCGCAGGAGCGGTCAGCGAGGGATTTTGTTCCAAACCGATCAGTTGGGGCAAAAGACCCGCTGAGCGCCGCAGCCGATTGATTCAGAGGTTCCTTAAATAGTTTAATCAAGGATCCGTATTGCACCCGCAGGGCGGGTCGAATTATGGCTTTACAAAAACGCCGTTCTGTGGTATACTAACCGCCAACGACTGTTTTCGGCACGGTATGCAGTCTTGCTCTGAAGGAGGCGCGAAATGCTCGCGAAGATTTTTTCTTACATAACAAAAATCGTCGGCAAGCTCGGCAGTCTTTTGGGCGCGTGCTGCTCTTATTTTTCCGTCTATACGCTCGTCGGCCTGTTCGGAACGCGCCGCTTCCCCAAAGCGAAGCAGCACCACAAGCTGGCTATCGTCGTGGCTGCCAGAAATGAAGCCACAGTCATCGGCAATCTGATGGAGAGCATCCGCCGGCAGGACTACCCGGCCGACCGCGTGAGCGTGTTCGTCGTGGCGGACAACTGCACGGACGACACCGCCCGCCTTGCGCGCGAGCACGGCGCGATTTGCTACGAGCGCTTCGACCCCGAACGCCGCACAAAGGGCTACGCCCTGCAATTTCTGTTCGAGCAGATCCGCCGCGATTACGGCATCGACGCCTTTGAGGCCTATATCCTCTTTGACGCCGACAACCTGCTCAAGGGCGATTTTCTGAGCCGGATGAACGAGGCGTTCGACGCCGGCGAGAAGATCGTCACCTCCTACCGCAACACCAAGAACTTTGACGACAACTGGATCTCCGCGTCCTACGCGCTGCACTGGCTGCGCACGGTGCGTCTGGAGCACCGCGCGCGCTCCCTGTTCGGGCTGGCCACGCGCATTCAGGGCACGGGCTTCCTCTTTTCCAACGAGCTGGTGCGCGACGGCTGGAAATGGGTCACGCTGACCGAGGATCGCGCCTTTTCCGCCGACGCCGTCGTGCAGGGCTACTGCATTTCCTACTGCAACGCCGCGCAGTTTTACGACGAGCAGCCCGTCAGCCTGCGCATCGCGCTGCGGCAGCGTCTGCGCTGGGCAAAGGGTCATTTGCAGGCCTTCGCAGAGACGGGCTGGCCGCTGTTCAAGCATATCTTCACCTCGCACGACGTGACCGTCTCGTTTATGTCCTTCGATATGCTCTGCATCGTCGCGCCGCGCGCGCTCATCAGCATCTTCCACCGCTTCCTGCGCCTGCTTTTCCCGACGGTGCTCTGGCTGGCGCTCGGGCGACCCCTCGGCGCGGTCGGCTGGGCGGCGTTTTCCATCCTCAAGGCCATTGGCAAGCGTTATCTGGAAAATATGATCGCCGCGACCTACGTGTTCGTCTCGGAGCACGCGCGCATCAAGCCCATGCCGCTGTGGAAAAAGGGCTGGTTCGTGCTGACCTTCCCGCTGTTTGACATCATCGGCCGTTTCTCGACCCTCGTCGCGCTGTTCCGGCACGTCGAGTGGAAGCCCATTCCGCATAATTCCGAGATCACGATCGACGACATTCGGCACGCATAAGGCCGAAAGTTTACAATCCGTATACATTTCGATATTTACAAGCCATTTCGGATATGCTATAATGAACCAGAATCCGAATAAAAAGGAGGAGAATGCCTTGGCGAAGGAACAAACCGGAGCGCCCCCGCAGAAAAAGCCGAAGGTCAAAAAGCACCGGCTCCTGCGGTTTCTTGCCGTGATCCTGACGATCGTCCTGTTTTTAGAGGGCTGCTATTGCTTCGTCGTCTTCACGGATATCTCCGCGATCCGCAATCTCCGCGAAAAATATATTGAAACCGCTCTGAGCACCATGTCGCATCAATGGCTTGCGAAGGCGATCTTCCCGGGCTATATGGTCGACGAGGTTCAGGCGCGCATGTACTACCAGCAAATGGCGCAGGCCGGGCACAAGAGCGACCGCCCGACGGTCGAGACGAGCGTGAACGAGAACGGCGAGACGATCTATGTCGACCCCGCCGACCAGACCGACGCGACCGAGTCGACCGAGGTCGTCGATCCGCTTGCCATCACGGACGAGGAGTCCTTCTACTCCGTGTTCTGGGAGCTGAGCCGCACCTCGTTTGAGGACTACTGCGACGCGCACCCCTCCGTGCTCAAAAACGGCTGGGAAAACATCTATATCAACCGCGCCGGCATCGACGACGTCGGAACCGACATCTACACCACCATGGGCGAGCAGGTGCTCGCCATCGACGCGAAGAACCGCATCCTGCTGCTGCGCGTGCATGACACCGGCTATATCGGCGTGCTCGCCGTGGCGAAGGATCCGGCTCAGCTCCGCTGCTGTGCCTCCTCCGGCATCGGCGATTACGGCGAGGATCTCGACGTCATCGTCCGCGACAACGGCGGCATCCTCGGCATCACCGCCAGCGGCTTCTATGATCCGGGCGGCGGCGGCAGCGGCGGCGAGATCGCAGGCTACGCCATGTGCGACGGCAAGGAATACGGCCCGCACTACGACCCCTCCACCGGCTATAAGCGCATCGAACTGACGCGCGACAACCGGATGTATATCACTGATACCTCCGACGCCGTGCAGGCCGACGTGACCGACGCCGTCGAGTTCTCCCCGGCGCTCATCATCGACGGCGAGCTGATGGTCGGCGGCTTCTACGGCGACTGGAGCGGCATCAACCCCCGCGCCTGCATCGGCCAAAGCGAGAGCGGCGAGATCCTGATGCTGGTCATCGAGGGTCGCCAGACGACCCGCTCGATCGGCGCCGACGTCGAGACCTGCGCCAACATCCTCAAGCGCCACAACGGCTACACCGCCATGAACATGGACGGCGGCACGAGCGCCGTCATGTGGTACAACGGCGAATACGTCACCAAGTGCTCCAACCGGAACCTGCATTCGCGCTACCTGCCGAACGCATGGGTCTACGGCAGATAATACCGCGCTCTGCCCGCCCCGCTGCCAAGCCGCAGCGGGGCGGCTTTTTTCCCTCCTCCGTGCGCCCCGCTGCGCGCGGCGCTTTCTTTCCGAATCTGTTTCCCCCTCGAAACGATGCGCCAAGCCCGAGCCATGGCCGAAGGTTTTCGGCATAGCTCGGGCTTTGTCCGGCTTGCGGCTTTCATGATGCTTCCCTCTGCGCGCGCGGCTCCGCCTCGTAGACCGCGCGGACGGCGCGGCGGCTGCTCTTTTCGATGATCGGGATGTGTCATGCGCGCAGCACCTCCTCGGGGCGCGGCGCATATGCGTTTCAAATTGACGCCGCACCCGCTGCCCTGCGAAGGCTTCTGCCGTCGTACTGCGTCATACCAGAATCTGTTGAAAAGCTTGAAGCGCTTTTTATAGCGCCAACGGCGCGTCAGATTCTGCATGAGACGGCGCAGCACACGGGATTCTTGATTCAAGGAATCAGTATCAGAGCTGCGGCTTTTCCGTCCCGTGCCGCTCCTCCGGGAGCGGCGCGTCGTATTTTTTCAGCAAATCCTCGATTGCCTCGTCGAGCAGACGGCTTTTGGGGACGCGCGTCGAGCGGGAGAGCGCGTCAAACAGCGGCACAAGCTCATTTTTCAGCGACGAGGTAAAGCGCGTGCGGTATTTCAGATAAGGTTCTGCCATAAGTGCCTCCGTGTTTCCGAGGAAGCCGGGTGCTGTCAGGCCGCAGCGCAGCTTGCTTCCCTAAAGTCTTTTATTTATTGTATCGGAAAACAATCGCAGACACAACTGGTTGCAAATAAGCACTATATAGTGTATAGTATAGAAAAAGAGTCGGATTTTGTCGGCAAAGCAGGCGGCTCAAGCAGTAAGGAGGCATCCATGAACGAAAAAAAAGAACGCATGATCCTGCTCGCCTCGCAGCTTTATACGCTCGGCTACGCGGTCGAGGACGCGCGCGCGGAGCTGCAGCGCCTGAGCCAGTCGGACGATACGGCCGCACTTGAGGACGCCATCCGGCGTTTTCAGGCCGCCTCGGAGCGCTGGAGCGCGATGGAGGAGGAATATCTCGCTCTGCGTGACGCTTGACGCGGCATTTGCTCGTGTCTTAAAATATTTCTCTTGACAAAGAGGCGGTTTTCATATATAACTGTATTAAGGCATATAACACAGTTGACACACCCAGACCCGGAAGGAGGCGGCCGCTTGATCGTTTTGAACTACCATGACCCGCGGCCGCTCTATGCACAGCTCAAGGAGCGCCTGCGGCGCGAAATTCTGAGCGGCGCGCTGCAGGCCGGGGAGCAGCTCCCCTCGGTCCGCGAGCTGGCGGCGTCGCTTGCCATCAATCCGAACACGATCCGCCGCGCCTATCTCGAGCTGGAGACGGAGGGCTATGTCTGCACGGTGCAGGGCAAGGGCAGCTTCGTCTCGGCGCTCACCGAGGTCAAGGACACCCGCCGGGAGGAGCTGCTGGCACGTTTTTCCGAGACGGCTGCGGAGCTGCTGCGCCTCGGCGAAACGCCGGAGCGTCTGGCGGAGCTGCTGAAAAAGGAGGCACAACCATGCTCGAGGTAACCGACCTGACGAAGCATTTCGGCCGCTTCTGCGCCTTGGACGGGCTTTGCATGACCGTTCCGACCGGCGCGGTCTACGGCCTGATCGGCCCGAACGGCGCAGGAAAATCCACGCTTCTGCGCCACCTCACCGGCGCGTTCCGCCCGGAGCGGGGCAAGGTCC
This sequence comes from uncultured Eubacteriales bacterium, assembly GCA_900548795.1. Taxonomy (GTDB): domain Bacteria; phylum Bacillota; class Clostridia; order Oscillospirales; family Oscillospiraceae; genus JAZOXB01. The sequence continues at coordinate 15,935 of URLT01000010.1, read as the reverse complement.
TGCTCGACGGCGAGCCGATCTATGAAAATCCCGCCGCCAAGGCGCGCATGGCCTATATCCCCGACGAGCTTTTCTTTTATCGCGCGTCGTCCATGGCCAGCATGGCGCGGTTCTATTCCGGGCTTTACGGACAGTTCGACTGGATGCGCTTGAGCCGCATGGCGCAAGCCTTGGGACTGGACACCGGCAAGCCCCTGCGCGCCTTTTCCAAGGGGATGCAGAAGCAGGCGGCGTTTGTTCTGGCCGTCAGTCTGCGCCCGGACGTGCTGGTGCTCGACGAGCCGGTCGACGGCCTCGACCCGGTCATGCGTCGGCAGCTCTGGAGTCTCATTTTGCAGGACGTCGCGGAGCGAAGCACGACGGTGGTCGTCTCGTCGCACAACCTGCGCGAGCTGGAGGACGTCTGCGACCACGTCGGCATTCTGCACAGGGGCAAGCTGCTGCTCGAGCGCGACCTCGGGCAGCTTCAGGACGCGCTGGTCAAGGTTCAGGTGCTCCTGCCCGAGAACGCCGCGCTGCCGCCCGAGCTGCCCGTGCTGCACGCAAGCAGCAGCGGACGGATGCGCACGCTGATCCTGCAAAGCAGCCGGGAGGCGGCCGCCGAGACGCTCGCCCCATGCAGGCCGGAGTATTTTGAGGCCGTTCCGCTTTCGCTGGAGGAGCTTTTCATCTATGAGCTGGGAGGTGCGGACTATGAAGTCAAAAAGATCTTGCTTTAGCGGAGCGCTCCTGCGCCGGGATCTCTCGCGCTTCTGGGCCGTCTGGGCATTGGCGGCGGCGGTCGGAGGCTTGGCCTATTTTGGCGTTGCAAACGAGGCCGTCCGCTATCTGCGTCTGCTCTGCGGCGGCACAGATCATTACCGTTATCTGAACGTCAGCAGCAACGTGGACATGTCGATCTGGAGCTTTCTCTGTGCCCTCGGCGCGGCGGTCTGTGCCTTCGGCTATCTGCATCAGGAGCAGGCCGCTTATATGCTCCACAGTCTTCCGCTCACGCGCGGGACGATCTTCCGCACCCAGCTGCTCGCGGGCTTTCTGATGGGCTGCGCGCCGATCCTCGGCGCTGCTCTTGTCTATGTGATCTGGATCGTTCTGCATGCTCCGCATCTCTTTTCGGCCGCCGTCTGGCTGGGCGTGTGCTTGGAAAAAATATGTGAATTTTTGTTTTTCTATGCTCTGGCCGTGCTTTGTATGCAGCTTTCCGGCAGAACGCTCTTCTCGGTTCTGTTTTACATCCTGCTGAATTTCCTCGCACTCCCACTCGCCGGGCTGATCTTTGTCCTATTTGAACCGCTTCTGCGCGGCTCAACCTCCCTCTCGGCCGCGATGAACACCGCAATGTACTTCTCTCCGGTCGTGAAGCTGCTGCGATCGCCCGGCACAGGCTACTCCTTTGCGCTTTTCCCCTGCGGCATTCTGCTGCTTGTTCCGGCTTGGCTGATGGATCGCCGCAGAAAGCTCGAATGCTGCGGCAAAGTCGTCGCCTACCGTTTCCTGCGGCCGGTTTTGTTTGGCCTGTTGGCTGTCCTAAGCGCTGCCCTGTGCGCCGTTCTCGGGACGTATCTGCTCCCGCGCAGCTCCGCATCCGGGCTGCCGGGCGGCGTTGTCCTGCTCTGTCTGCTCGGCGCAGCAGCCGGGTTTATTGGCGGATTGCTGCTGCTCGGCCGCAGGGCACGCGCAGCGGCATCATTCTTTTCCTCTGCGTTGCCCTCGTGCTGACCTGCGGCACCGGTCTTTTGCGGGCGCTCTGTCAGACCGAAACCGATCCGATCCCCGCTTCTGCCGAGATCGTGGATTACGTGGAGCTTTCGCCCGCCGATCCGGCAGAGTATGATGCCTATAACGTGAATTTTCTCCCCAACGGAAATCTGCGTGTCAAGCTGACGAGCAAGGCGGATATTTCCGACGTGATCGCGCTGCACGAGCAAATTCTCGCACATCAGAGCGAAACGACCACGGCTGCCGGGACGGATTCCATCTGCATCATCTACCACATCGACGGCGGGGGCTTCGCGCGGTTCAACTACCGCTTTGACCGCAATGCCGACGCAGAGGTGCAGCAGCTCTGCGACTCGATCCACGCGCTTCTGAATCGTCCCGCGTTTGCCTCGGCTTTCTTCCGGGATCTGCACTTGGAGGACGCGGCCGCGTCCGAGCTTCGTTTTCAGCCCCTTTTCCACGGCTCGGACGCGCGCGAGGTCTGCAAGCTGAACATCGCGCAGCAGCAGCGGCTGGTGGCCGCGCTTCTCTCGGACGCGCAAACCGGCAGTCTGCGTGTGTTCAGCGGGCAATACGCCTCCGGCGATGACCGCTATGATAGGATCGATCAGGCGCGGTATCCGGAGCTGTCCAATACGCAGACGATCCGCACCTATGTGGACTTCACATTTGAGGACGGTTCCCATGCCGCCATTCAGTTAGATGCAGATTCCGCCGCCTATGCTCTGTGTCAACCGTTCCGCTTGGCCTCCGAGCCATAACCGACGGATACAAATTGCCTTCTAAATATGCAGTCTGCACAATGAAAGAATTGAGCCGCGGCGGGAGCGTTCCCGGCGCGGCTCGTGTTGTTCAGGCGGTTTCCGTCTCTTCCGATTGCCCTTCCTCAGTCAGCGGTTCTTCCTCCGTTGCCTGCTCCGCCTCGTAGACCGCGCGGACGGCGCGGCGGCTGCGCCAGACGGTCAGCAGACAGACGGCCATGGCAAACGCGCCGCAGAGCGTCACGCACAGGCGATAGTCCAGCACCTCGCCCAGCGCCCCGACGGCCAGCGACAGCACCGCGCCCACCGCCGTATAGAGCATCCCCTCAAACGCGTTGACGCGGCTGCGCAGGTGCTCGGGCAGATAGCACTGCACGGCGGCCTGCCGCATGGTCGCGCTGTTCGTGCCGAGGAAGCCGCACAGCAGCCGGTTGACCAGCATCAGCGGATACGGCAGCCAGAGCAGGCACATGTCCATGCTCTCATAGGCCATATAGACGCCGAAGGCAAAGCCGTATTTCTTCTTCGGCGGGATCTCCGTGCGGTACTGCACCGCGCCGCCGAGCGTCCGCCCGAAAAACTCCGCCACGGAGAACAGCGAATACATCAGCGCGGTCATGCCCGGAAAGGTGCGGAAAAATGCGACCAGAATCGGCGCGTAGCCGTTCGCGACGCCGTTCGTCACGGCCATATAGCCGTAAATCGCCCGCAGGCCGCGCTCCCTGCGCAGGAACTGCGCCGTCTCGCGAATATCCGCCCACCACTGCCGCAGACCGGTTTGCTCGGCGCGCTTCGGCTGCTCGACCATGCGGATGCGGCTCTCCGTGAGCGCCGCCAGCAGCGACAGCGCGCCCTGCGCCATCAGCAGCACCGGCACGCCCAGCGTGTCGAGCAGGACAGCCGAAAGCGGCATCATCACGACCTTCAGGATCGGATAGAGCATGGACGAGACGGCGTAGCCCTTCTGCTCCTGTCCCTTCGGGATCAGCATCGGGAAAATGCTGTTATACGCCAGCTCGTCGAAGCTGCTCAGGCACGCCAGCACGATCGACACGCAGAGATAGCCGATGTAAGAAAACGAGCCGACCAGCAGATAAACGCCAAGCGCGGCATAGATCACGCCGTTGAGCGCGTCGCCCGCGACCAGAAACGGCTTGCGCGGCAGATGATCCATGCGCGGCGCGAAGATCAGCGGCACGAGGAACGACGGCACGAGCTGGATCGCCACGATCAGCGCCGAGGCCAGCGTGCTGCCCGTCTCGTCGAACACCAGAAACGACAGGGCGAAGCCCCCTGCAATGCCGCCCATCGCGCCCATCAGCGTCGCGGCCATCAAAAGCGTAAAATTTCGATTCCAAAGCTTCATTCGATTCACCTCGCCTTTATTATAAGTCCCCGTTAAGGCAAAGGAAAGCCGGTATATTTGAGAAAATTTTCTCAAATATACCGGCTTATCAGCGTTTTATCCGAGTCATGCAAGAAAATCACCCGTTGTCCCCGGCCAGCAGGGCGTAGGCTTCCTTATACTGCCGGTGCGCCAGCAGCCATTCCAGCACCCACGGCCGGTGGAACGAGGCGTAGCCGCTGGGCAGCTCCTTGCGGAAGCGCGCGAAGGACTCCAGCAGCAGCCTGCCGTAGGCCTCGCTGCGCAGATAGTCCGGCTGCTCCACGCGCAGCCGCACCAGCGCCAGCATCCGCTCGGAAAGCTCCGCCGGCGGATAGTCCGACTGCATCCCCGCCGCGCGGTCGAGCGCCGCCAGCGCGCCCGCCGGGTCGCCGAGCTTTTCGCGGCAAATGGCCAGCTTGTGCAGCTCCATCACACCCGGCTGCTCGAACGCCGCGAAAAATTCCGACGCCCTTGCATAATCCCCGCGCTCGACCCAGCTCGATGCCTCATTATATTCCATTGCGGCAAGATCCCGCGCTGCGCCCAGCGCCTGCGCCAGCCGCCGCGCCACGGCATAGTGCCGCTCCATCTGCTCGAATTTCAGCATGTTGCAATAGCAGTTGCCGCTGAACAGCTTCGCTTGCAGCATCAGGCGCGGACGCCCCTCCTCTGCCGCGCTGCGGTACGCCTGCTCCAGAGCGGGCAGGGCGTCGTAATACGCGCCGCGCTCATAGGCATCGATGCCGACCTGCATCCGGAAGAACGCGTTCGGCAGCAGCTCCGCCGCCGTCATGTCCTTTCCCTTCAGCAGAAGGAACATCGCCCGCTGCCGCGCGTCGAAGCAATCGACCCACGCCGGGTCGAGGTCGGAGGCGTCCCGGCGCCGCAGGGCGTCGAGCACGAGCGCGTCGGCCGCCCACGGGCTGCTTTGCAATCGTCCGAGCAGAGGTGTGAAGGCCTCCCAGTCGCGCTCGCCCGAGAACACGCGCTCATACTGCGCCTCGATCGCCGCGCCGAGCGCGGGATCGTCGTCATACGGCGGCAGCTCCAGCCGCTCAAGCAGCATACTCAGCACCTCGGGCGAGGCGTCGGCCTTGCCCTGCTCGAGCTTCGAGAGCCACGAGACCGCGCAGATGCCCCGGCACAGCCCCTCCTGACTCCAGCCGCGGCGCATCCGTTCCTGCCGCAGGCGAAAGCCCAGCACCCGCGCGGCGTTGTTTTCTTTCATCCGCAAGCACCTCTTTTCTGCTTCCAGTATACCGCATTGCCGCTCATTTGGCAAGGGAACCTCTGATGAAATCGGCTGCGGCGCTCAGCGGGTCTTTTGCCCCAACTTGTCGGTTTGAAAATCTTGAAATACGAAAAGGATTCCTGCGATTTCCAAACCTCAATTTGGAAACAAAATTCCTCGCTGACCGCTCTTGTGATTTTATCAGAGATTCCCAAGAACTGATGTTTTTAAGCTCTGCGACTTGCAGAAACCGACGAAATATGATAGTATAAATCAAATGGAATCCAAATTTCCGAAAGGTGTGAAAAATCATGTCTGAACCACAAGCAAAAAAACGAATGCTCTCCGGCATCAAGCCGTCCGGCGACCTGACCCTCGGCTCCTATCTGGGCGCCATCCGCAACTGGAAGGATCGCGCGGACGAGTTTGACTGCTTTTATTTTCTGGCCGATCTGCACACCATCACCGTCCGGCAGAACCCCGCCGACCTGCGGCGGCGCTCGCTCGAGCAGCTCGCGCAGTATATCGCCTGCGGCCTCGACCCCGAGAAAAACGTGCTGTTCTTCCAGAGCCATGTGCACCAGCACGCCGAGCTGGGCTGGGTGCTCAACTGCTACGCGATGTTCGGCGAGCTGAGCCGCATGACGCAGTTCAAGGACAAGAGCGCGAAAAACGCCGAGAACATCAACGGCGGCCTGTTCACCTATCCCTCGCTGATGGCGGCGGACATTCTGCTCTATCAGGCGGATTTCGTCCCGGTCGGCGAGGATCAGAAGCAGCACGTCGAGCTGACGCGCGACATTGCCCGCCGCTTCAACGGCATCTACGGCGACGTGTTCAAGCTGCCCGAGCCGTATGTTCCCAAGGTCGGCGCGCGCATCATGAGCCTTGCCGACCCGGAGTCCAAAATGTCCAAGTCCGAGGACGAGGACGCCGGGCGCATCACGCTGATGGACTCTCCCGAGCAGATCATGCGCGTGTTCAAGCGCGCCATCACCGACTGCGACGCCGAGGTGCGCTTCGACCCGGAGCACAAGAAGGGCATTTCCAACCTGATGACGATCTATTCCGCCGCCACGGGCAAGACCTTCCCCGAGATCGAGGCGGAATTTGCCGGGCGCGGCTACGGCGATTTCAAGAAGACCGTGGGCGAGGCCGTCGTGGAGCTGCTGCGCCCGATCCGCGAGGAGGCCACGCGCATTCTCGCCGACAAGGCGTATTTGCAGAGCGTCATGCGCGACGGCGCAGAAAAAGCGTCTTATGTTGCAGAAAAGACCCTGCGCAAGGTCTATAAAAAGGTCGGCTTTGTTGCAAAATAACCGAGCGGTGCGCCGCTCCTGAAGGAAAGAGGAGGATACCCTGTGATTCTCGACCCGAAAATGATCCTGCGCATTGCGCTGACGCTGGCGGTCGCCGCCGCGATCTCCTTTGCGCTGACGCCGGTCATCAAGGTGCTCGCCCGCAAGGTCGGCGCGATGGACGTGCCCAAGGACGGCCGCCGGATGCACCGCGTGCCCATCCCGCGCCTCGGCGGTCTGGCAATTTTTATCTCGTTCATGGTCAGCGTGCTGATCTTCTGCCGCGGCATCCCGCATCAGGTGCAGGGCATCCTGCTCGGCGCAACGATCATCGTCGTTCTGGGCGTGCTCGACGACATCATGACGCTGCACGCGCTTCCGAAGTTCGGCGTGCAGATCGTTGCGGCGGTCATCGTCACGCTCTACGGCTGCCGCATTGAGCACGTCGGCGGCTGGCAGCTTCCGGTCTGGCTGTCCTATGGCGCGACCGTGCTCTGGATCGTCGCCATCACCAATGCCGTGAACTTCATCGACGGGCTGGACGGCCTTGCCTCCGGCATCTCGGCGATCTCCGCCGGGACAATGCTGGTCGTGGCGCTGCTGCTGCCGGCGAGCGACCCGACCGCGCAGGTCAGCGTGCTGCTGCTGGCGGCGATCGTCGGCGGCTGCCTCGGCTTCATCCCCTATAATTTTAACCCCGCGACCATCTTTATGGGCGACACCGGCTCGACCTTCCTCGGCTTTATGCTGGCGAGCATTTCCGTGTTCGGTCTGTTCAAGACCTACGCCGTGATCTCGTTTGCCGTGCCGTTTCTGGTTCTGGGTCTGCCGATCTTTGACCTCTGCTTCGCCGTCATCCGCCGTCTGGCGCACGGCCAAAGCCCGATGCACGCCGACCGCGGCCATGTGCATCACCGCCTGATCGATATGGGCTTCTCACAGAAGCAGGCCGTCGCCATTTCCTACCTGATCGCCGCGCTGCTCGGTCTGGCCGCCGTCGTGCTGACCGACCGGGGCGAGGTGCAGGCGCTGATCTTCCTCGGCACGCTTCTTGCCGTCGGCGCGATCGGCGTGCGCGTGATCTTTGGCGGGAAAAAGCAGGAAAAGGCCGAGGAAGCGGCACCGCAGCCCGCGCAGGAGCCGCCCGCACAGGAGTCGGCGCCGGAGCAGGCGCCGGCCGACAAAACCGAAACGGAGGCGCCCGATGAAAAAGCGTAAGATCATGTCGATCTTCGGCACGCGGCCGGAGGCGATCAAAATGGCGCCGCTCGTGCAGGAGCTGGCGCGCCGCGAGGGCTTGGAGAGCCTCTGCTGCCTGACCGGGCAGCACCGGCAGATGCTCGACTCCGTGATGGACATCTTCGGCCTGTGCGGAGATTTCGACCTGAACATCATGCAGCAGCAGCAGACGCTCTCGTCCATCACGACGCGCACGCTGCTCGGCATGGAGAAAATTTTTGAAACCGTGCAGCCCGACCTGATCCTTGTGCACGGCGACACCTCGACGACCTTCGCCGGCGCGCTGGCCGCGTTTTATCACAAGATCCCGGTCGGCCATGTGGAGGCCGGTCTGCGCACCTATGACAAATATTCCCCCTTCCCCGAGGAGATGAACCGCACGCTCGTCGGCGACATCGCCGCGCTGCATTTCTCCCCGACCGCCGCCAACGCGGAAAATCTGCGCCGCGAGGCCGTGCAGGGCGAGATCTTCATCACCGGCAACACCGTCATCGACGCAATGGCCACGACCGTCCGGCCGGATTTCCGCTTCCGCACGGAGGCGCTGAACACGCTGGACTTCGCGCACCGCCGCGTGATCGCCCTGACCTGCCACCGCCGCGAGAATTACGGCAAGCCGATGCACGATATTTTCCGCGCCGTGCGCGAGGTCGTGCTGGCGCATCCGGACGTCGAGGTCGTCTACCCCGTGCACCTCAGCCCCGCCGTGCGCGCCTGCGCGCGCGAGGAGCTGGGCGGCGTCGAGCGCATCCACCTGATCGAGCCGCTGGACGTGCAGGAGATGCACAACCTCATGGCGCGCTGCTGCTTCGTCATGACGGATTCCGGCGGCTTGCAGGAGGAGGCGCCCGCGCTCGGCAAGCCGGTGCTCGTGCTGCGCCGCGAGACGGAGCGCCCCGAGGCCGTCAAGGCCGGAACGGTGCGTCTGGCCGGCGTGGAGCACGACGCGGTGCTCGCGCAGGCGACCGCGCTGCTTGAGCAGCCGGAGGTCTACGCCGCCATGGCGCACGCCGTCAATCCCTATGGCGACGGGCAGGCCTGCCGCCGCATTGCCGACGCGATCGAATGGCACTTCGGCCTGCGTGAGCAGCCGCCGGCGGATTTCACGCCGACCGCCGCTCGTTGAGGGCTTCCGCGCAGAGGCAGGGTTTTCCCCCTTGTCTCTGCGTTTTTTGTCGGCAGCAGGGCTTATGACCGCTTGCATTTTTCGTTCGGAATGGTATAATGTTGGTGATATTTTTGCAGAGGGAGGCTCGGTTATGATGACATGGACAGACGATCTGGCGCAGCGGGGCGGCGCGAGCTTTGCCGAGCAGCCGTTTCAGGAGCTGGACGGCGCGCTGCTCTCGCGGCTGGCCTACCTGCCGTTTGAGCGCACGGCGACCGCGCAGCGCACCGAGCCGCTTCGGCTGCCCGAGGCCGCCGCGCTGCTGCTGCAAACGCCGGAGGCGCTTGCGCACGTCACGCAGCCGGAGGATCTGCATCTTCTGCGCCTTCTGGCCGAGAGCGTGCGCTTCTGCAGCGCGCTGCTGCTCGACGCCGTCGGGCAGACCGACGAGGCCACGCAGTTTTCCGCCCTGACGCTGCAGATCGCGCCGCAGACGCTCTGCATCGCCTTTCGCGGCACGGACGACACGCTCATCGGCTGGAAGGAGGATTTCAGCATGAGCTTCCTCTGCCCCGTCCCGGCGCAGGAGCTTGCGGCGGACTACCTCCGTCAGGTCGCCGCGCAGCGCAGCGGCGACCTGCTGCTCTGCGGCCACTCCAAGGGCGGCAATCTTGCCGTTTATGCGGCGGCGAGCTGCGCCTCGTCCGTGCAGTCGCGCATCCGCGCCGTGTATAACTATGACGGCCCCGGCTTTCCCGAGTCGATCCTGCGTCAGGCCGGGTATCAGACCGTCTGCGGGCGCGTGCAGACCTTTGTGCCGCAGTCGTCGGTGATCGGGATGCTGCTCGGCCACGAGGAGCAGTATACGGTCGTGCACAGCACGCGCATGGGGATCTTCCAGCACGACCTGTATTCTTGGGACATTGCCGACGGGCATTTTGTCTGCCTCGAATCGGTCAACCAGCACAGCCGCTTCATTGACACCACGCTCAAGGCGTGGCTCGCCTCGCTGACGCCCGCCGAGCGCGAGCGCTTCATCGACGCGGTGTTTTATCTGCTGGCGCAGACCAACGCCGGGACGCTGCACGAGCTGAACGAGCGCTGGTTTTCCAATTCCAAAACCATCCTGCGCGCCTCGAGAAGCCTCGACGAGCCGACGCGCCGCGCCGTCACGCTGGCGCTGCGTCAGCTTCTGCGGAGCACCTCGACCGGCCTTTCGCAGATCGTCAGCCTCAGCCGGAGCGCAAACGAAACAGAAAAGAGCTTGAAACGTGGAACGGGCAATTCGTAAAGAAGCATTATTCACCTCCGCACCCATCGGCAAGGCCGTCGCGGCGCTGGCGCTGCCGACGGTGCTCAGCCAGATCATCACCGTGATCTATAACATGGCCGACACCTACTTTGTCGGCCAACTCAACGACCCGGATCAGGTCGCCGCCGCGACGGTCGCCATGCCGCTGTTCATGCTGATGACGGCGCAGGCCAACCTGTTCGGCGTCGGCGGCTCGAGCCTGATCTCGCGTTGTCTCGGCCTGAAAAACCGCGAAAAGGCGTCGCGCACCGCCGCGTTCTGCATCTGGACGAGCGCCGCCGTCGCGCTGGTCTACGGTCTGCTGGCGCTGGCGCTGCGTCCCGTTCTGCTGCCGCTCTTCGGCGCGAACGACGCGACCCTGCAATACAGCAAAGCCTACGTGCTCTGGACGGTCGGCGTCGGCGCCGTGCCGACGGTGCTCAGCGCAGAGCTGGCGCATCTTGTGCGCGCCGAGGGCTACTCGCGGCAGGCCAGCCTCGGCATCGCCTTCGGCGGCGTGCTGAACATGGCGCTCGACCCGCTGTTCATCTTCGTCCTGCGGCTGGGGATCACGGGCGCGGCCATCGCGACCATGCTCTCGAACGTCACCGCGTTGTGTTATTTTCTGCTGTTTCTCCGCAAAATTCGCCGGGAATCGGCCATCACGCTCTCGCCGAAGCAATATTCGCTTGGCGAGGGCATCCCGGGCGAGGTGCTGGCCGTCGGTCTGCCGAGCTTTATGATCTCGACCATGGCGACCTTCTCGAACATCATGCTCACCAAAATCATCTCCGCCGACTCCAACGAGGCCATCGCCGGCATGGGCATCGCCAAGAAGATCGATCTGCTGGCCTTTGCCATCGCGCAGGGGCTGACGCAGGGCACGCTGCCGCTGATCGGCTACAGCTACACCTCCGGCGACCGCAGGCGTATGCTGGGCGTGATCCGAACGCTGTTTTTCAGCTGCCTGCTCGTCTCTCTCAGCGGCGCGGCGCTGCTGTTTTGGGAAGCCACGCCCATCACGCGGCTGTTCATCGGCAACGAGAAGACCGTTCGCTTCGGCCGCACCTATCTGCGCATTCTGAGCCTCGCCTGTCCGACGACGGCGCTGAATTTTTTCTGCATCACCGTATTTCAGGCGACCGGCAGGAAGCTGCGCCCGGTGCTGCTGACCGCCCTGCGCAAGGGCGGGCTGGACGTGCCGCTGATGTTCGTCTTTGACCGCCTGATCGGCACGGCGGGCGTTGCATGGGCGACGCCCGCCGCCGACGCCGCCGCGCTGGTGCTTGCGGCGTTTCTGCTCGTGCCATATCTGCGCAGGCTGAAGAGCGGGCAGGCATAAAGAATCAAAAAACGCAAAAAACGGGAGCCGGCACGATGACCGGCTCCCGTTGGTTTGTATGAGCGATCGTTCCGTCATCGCTCCTCGCGGAAATACGGAATACCCAGACCCGCGGGCGGCTGATCCTCTTTTCTGCGGCGCAGAGAGACGGTGATCAGCACGATGAGCGTGAACAGATACGGAAGCATTTGGAAGATCTTATCCGAGCCGTTGAACAGGCCGGGGATCAGGAAATAGAGCCACGACAGAATGCCGAACAGGTAGGCGCCCCAGATGCAGCGCAGCGGCTTCCACGTTGCGAAGATGACCAGCGCGACGGCCAGCCAGCCAAGCGCCTCGATGGTGGAGCTGGTCTCCCAGAGGCCGTCGATGTACTCCATGACATAGAACGTGCCGCCGAGGCCGGAGATGCCGGCGCCGATGCAGGTGGAGAGGTACTTATACTTGTTGACGTTCAGGCCGGCGGCGTCCGCAGTCGCGGCATTTTCGCCGACGGAGCGGAGCGAGAGCCCCGTGCGCGTTTTGGTCAGGAAGTACCACAGGGCTATGGCCAGCAAAATGCCGAAGTAGACCATGAAGCCGTGGCGGAACAGCAGCGTGCCGAGCTTCAGGCTGGGCAGCAGGTTGTCCAGATTCACGACCAGCGGGCGGATATACGCCTTCATCGCGGCGCTCGTGTTGCTCGCGCAGACCGTGCCGACGCTGCCGAGGCTGCCGCCGATGTAGTTGCCGATGCCTGTTCCGAAAATCGTCAGCGTCAGGCCGGTCACGTTCTGGTTCGTGCGCAGGCTGATGGTGAGGAAGGCATAGAGCAGACCCGCAAGCGCCGAGGCCGCGAAGCCGCACAGCAGCGCGACCAAAACGCACAGCAGCGCATTCGGATTGGAGAACGCGGACTCAAACCTCAGCGCGCCTGCAAGGCTTGCGATCGCGCCGATGTACATGATGCCGGGGACGCCAAGATTCAGGTTGCCGCCCTTTTCCGTCAGGGTCTCGCCCAGCGCGCCGTAAAGGATGACCGTGCCAAAGGTGATGGAGAAGGAAAGCGTGGTCGTCAGTTTGCCCAGAAATGTAATAAAATTCATTGCTGCTGACCTCCTTTGACGGAATGGCGGAACTTCACGCGATAGTCAGCGAAGAATTCACAGCCGAGGATGAAGAAAAGAATGATGCCGGTCAGGATCTTGGAGAAATAGTCGTTGAGCTGGAAGGCCGACGCCATTTGCTTGCCCGCAAGCTCCATGAAGCAGTAGAGCGCGGAGAAGACGATCATGAGGAACGGATTCGTGTGCGACAGCCACGCGATGATGATCGCGGTGAAGCCGCGGCCGCCGGCCGTGTTTTCCGACAGCGTGCGGGAGACGGCGGAGACGGCGAGGAAGCCCGCGAAGCCGCAGACGCAGCCCGAGACCGCCATGGTGCGCACATAGACGACCGGGACACGGATGCCCGCGTAGCGCGCGGTGTTCTCCGAGTCGCCGACCACGGCGATCTCATAGCCGTGCTTCGTGTAGCGCAGGTAGGCCCACATGAGCACAACGACGAGCAGCACGATCACGACGACCCACATATAGTCCTTGTCGTTGAAGTTCCCGGTGAACATCTCGCCGATCCAGCCCTTGTGCAGGCCGGCGGGGTTCTTGCTGTCGTTGATGATGCCGATCTTGACGGTGCCCTTCGTGCCCTCCCAGATCGTGCAGAAATAGAGGACGATCTGCGTGGCGATGTAGTTCATCATCAGGGTGAAGAGCGTCTCGTTGGCGTTCCATTTTGCCTTGAAGAAGCCCGGGATCATGCCCCAGATCGCGCCGAACGCAACGGCCAGCAGCGCCATGATGATGAGCAGCGGAATGGACGGCAGGTTGTAGCAGAAGCGCATCAGGATGACGGCGCCGAGGCCGCCGATCAGGAGCTGACCCTCTGCGCCGACGTTCCAGAACCGCATCTTAAACGCCGGAGCAAGGCCGACGGCAATGCAGGTCAGCATCATGGTGCGCTGCAGGAACTCCCACATACGCTTCTGCGTCCCGAAGGAGCCTGCCACCATCTGCTGCAGCACGACGAACGGGCTGCGCCCGGTGGAGGCAAAGGACAGCAGCACGCAGGCAAGCATCGCAATAAGCAGCGCGATCACGCGGATCAGAAGAGAAGACAGCGGACGGATGCCGTCCCGTTTGGAAATGCGGATCATTTTTCTTCCTCCCTTCTAAACTGGGTCATCAGCAGACCGATCTCCTCCTTGGTCGCGGAGGCTGCGTCGACGATGCCGCTGATCTGACCGCCACAGAGCACCAGAATGCGGTCGCAAAGCTCCAGCAGAACGTCCAGATCCTCGCCGACGTAAATGACGGCGACGCCCTTCATCTTCTGCTCGGTCAGGAGGTTATAAATGGTATAGGAGGTGTTGATGTCCAAGCCGCGGACGGCGTAGGCCGTCATCAGGACGGTCGGATTCGAGGCGATCTCGCGGCCGACGAGCACCTTCTGCACGTTGCCGCCGGAGAGACGGCGGATCGGCGTGCGGTTGATGTCCGGCGTGACGACCTCAAGGTCTTCGACGATTTTCGCGGCGAGCGCCGCGGATTTCCGCTGATCGGCGAAAATGCCGGGGTTGTCGCGATAGGTGCGCAGCTTGATGTTGTCGATGATGTTCATCGTGCCGACCAGACCCATGCCGAAGCGATCCTCGGGCACGAAGGAGAGCAGGATGCCGTTGTGGATGATGTCCAGCGGATCCATACCGTTGAGGCGGATGTCCTTGCCCTCGGGCGAGATATAGTGGATCTCGCTGCCCGGCTCGAGCTTTTGCAGGCCGCCGATGGCCTCGAGCAGCTCCTTCTGACCGGAGCCGGCGACGCCCGCAATGCCGAGGATCTCGCCGCCCATTGCCGTGAAGCTGACATTGTCGAGCTTCTTGACGCCCTCCTTATCCAGAACGGTCAGGCCGCTGACGGTCAGGCGCTCCTTCAATTGTTCGTTTTTCGGACGGTCGATGTTCAGCGAAACGCTGTGGCCGACCATCATGTCCGTCAGGGACTGCTGCGTCGCCTGCGCGGTGTCCACGCAGCCGATGTACTGTCCCTTGCGCAGCACGGCGACGCGATCCGAAACGGAGAGCACCTCGTGCAGCTTGTGGGTGATGATAATGATCGCCTTGCCGTCGGCCTTCATGTTCCGCATAACGGCAAAGAGCTTGTCCGTCTCCTGCGGCGTCAGGACGGCCGTCGGCTCGTCGAGGATCAGAATGTCCGCGCCGCGGTAGAGCACCTTGACGATCTCGACGGTCTGCTTCTGCGAGACGGACATATCGTAGACCTTTTGGTCGGGGTCGATCTCGAAGCCGTAGCGGTCGGCGATCTCGCGCACCGCCTTGCGCACGGAGCTGCGGTCGAGCTTGCCCTTGTCGCCCTCCAGACCGAGAATGATATTCTCGGCGGCGGTGAAGACGTCGACCAGCTTGAAATGCTGGTGGATCATGCCGATCCCGTAGTGGAAGGAATCCTTCGGCGAGCGAATGTCCACGGGCTGCCCGTTGACATAGATCTCGCCCTCGTCCGGATAATAGATGCCGCCGAGCATGTTCATCAGCGTGGTCTTGCCGCTGCCGTTTTCGCCGAGCAGCGAGAGGATCTCCCCCTTGCGAAGCTGGAGGTCGACCCCGTTGTTCGCAACGACGGAGCCGAAGCGCTTGGTGATGTTGTGCAGCTCAATGGCATATTCCGAGCCGACAGCGCCCTCCGGCTTGTTGTTTTGGACAGTATTCAAGGCTGTCATCCTTTCCGATCTGTGAATGAAATCCTATACCGGCCTTCCATGCAGTCAGATCAGCCCGCAGGGAGGCGAAAAATAGGCAAGGGAGCCGCTTGCGCAGCTCCCTACCTGTGGATACGATCGATCCGTTCTGCCCGGATGCAGCCGATTCTTGCGGCAAATCGGGAGTGGGGAAAGCGCCGTCGGGGAATCGGTGAGCCGGAGATCCGTTTTGAAAAATCAGTTGCCGTTCAGCTCGGTGATGCCGTCGATTCTCAGAATGAACGACGGAGCGGACTGGAAGTAGGACTCGTGATAGTAGCCGTCGATGATAGCCTCGTCGGTGTCGTTTTCCCAGTCGCCGTCGGAGTCGGTCGCAAACGCGCTGGTCACCTTCTCGCCCTTAACGGTGAAGGTGGAGGTGTCGAACACGTGCAGCTTGCCTTCCTTGAGCTGAGCAACGACCTCGTCGACCTTCTCCTGCGTGCCGGGGGCGACGTTCGGGCCGAGCTTGGTCAGGGCCACTGCGTCCTCGCTGAAGCCCTCTGCCCAGTTGGTCTCGATCTTCTCGCCCTTCATATGAGCGCCGATCGCATAGGTGTAGTAAACGCCCCACTCGTTGGTCGGGGAGACCAGCGCCGCGTTCGGAGCCGCGGTCAGCATGTCGATGTTATAGCCGACGGAGTAGACAACGGTGCCCGCGTTGAGCGCGGCCTCGCAAGCGGAGGGAGCGCCGGTGGAGTCGGCGTGCTGGCCGATGATGACGCAGCCGTCGCCGATGAGCTGCTCTGCCGCGGCCTTCTCGGCGG
>URLT01000009.1 GCA_900548795.1 uncultured Eubacteriales bacterium | reverse complement strand
AAACGCGCGGTAGGCCGCCGTGGCGAACGAGCCGCCCGCCTTGGGCTGGGGCACGACGTTGACCGGGTCGCGCCCCTGCGCGGCGCGGCGCTCGACGATGAGGCAGCGGTTCAGATGCTCGCAGCACTGGGCGGCCAGCTCGACGCCGTGCATTTGCAGCACGTCGTAGACCGTCCGAAACACGGCCTCGGCGACCTCGGGGCGGGAGTCCGTCCCGATCCGGCTGCCGCAGATCTCGCTCGTGGAGCAGCCGACGACGACCAAATCGCCCACGCGGAGCTTCGCCCTCTCGCACAGCAGCTCCGCAGCCTGCCGCGCCTGTTCACAGATCTCGTTGATCATGATTCAAAAGCCTCTTTCCCATTTTTCCAGAAGGTGACTGCGCCGCAGCGCCAAAAGCAGCAGCACGGCGATCGCGGCGTTGATGCCCGCCTGCGGCAGGTTGGTGGCAAGCAGGCTCGCCGACGCCGTCGCCGGGGCGTACATCAGGCATTCAAAGACAAAATAGCCCGCGCACATCGTCATTTCGCCGGCGACCGCCGCCAGCAGCAGGCCGGGCAGACGCTTGGGCAGCTTGCGGTAGACCGCGCCGGCGGCCAGCGCGACGAGCGCCTTGATGACGAGCGTCGCCGGGGCATAGACGGTGTAGCCGAGCAGCAGGTCGGCGCAGGCCGAGCCGAGCCCGGCCGCGGCCACGCCGTAGGGGCCGGCCAGCAGGAACGCGCCGAGCAGCACGATCGTGTCGCCGAGGTTGAAATAGCCGTTGAACATCGGAATGGGGAGCGCCGCCGTGAGCGCGCAGGTCATTGCGGCAAAGACGGCTGCCGCGATCAGGCGGCGGAGCGTCTTGGATTGTGTTTTTGCGTTTGCCTGTGTCATGGTTTTCTCTCGCTTTCTTTTTTCGCAGCCTTGCGCTGCCTCAGTTCAGCGTATTCTCCGAGCGGACGGTATCCACCACGTCCTGCTGGGCGAAGTAGGCGTCGAGGACGGTGCGCGTGGCGTCGCCGAGGAAGCCGCCGCCGCCGGATTTTTCCACGTAGATATAGACGGCGATCTCCGGGTTATCCATCGGCGCATAGACCATGAAGGCGCCGTGGTCCGAGCCGAGGGAGCCGTGCTCGGCGGTGCCGGTCTTGGCGCAGACGTCGATGTTATAGCCCCGGTAGGCGCCGCTCGCGGTGCCGCCGGAGAGCGTGGTCATGTGCATACCGGTGGTATAAATATAGTACGTCTCGTCGCTGATGTCAATCTGACTGACGATCTGCGGCTCGTTTTTGAAGAGGAGCTGCTCATAGTCCGAGGACATGACGCGGCTGAGAAGCGTCGCCTTGTAGCGCGTGCCGCGGTTGGCAAGCGTCGAGCAATAGACGCAGAGCTGGAGCGGCGTATAGCGGTTCTCGGACTGTCCGATGGCCGCCTGGATCGTGTCGGTGGCGTACCAGAAGCGGTTTTCGTCCTTATAGACCTTGGCCTTGGTGTCGGGATTGGCGCGGGTGCCGAGCTTCTCGGGAAGCTCGATGCCGGTCTCCTCGCCCAGACCCATAGCCTTGCCGACCTCGTCGATCGCCTCGATGCCGGTCAGATAGCCGATCTCGTAGAAATAGTAGTTGCAGGATTTCGCAATGGCCTGCATCGGGTTCAGCGTGCCGTGGGTCGCGCCGATGGCGGTGTAGAGCATACAGCGCGGGAAATAGCCCTGGTCGGCAAAGCGCATATAGACGCCCTCGTCCTCGACCTCGTAGTTGCGGTCGATGATCCCGTTCTCGGTAGCCGCGATGATCGTCACGAGCTTGTACGTCGAGCCGGGCGGGTAGGTCGCCTGCAGAACGCGGTTGTACAGCGGCGCGTCGTCCTGCTCCTCCAATTCGCTATAGTCCTTGAAATAGCTGTTGATGTCATAGGTCGGGTAGCTCGCGCAAGCGAGCACGCGGCCGGTCTTGACCTCCATGGCGACGATGGCGCCGCCCTCGGCGTCCTTGCCGGTGCCGGAGTTGCTGCCCGTCTCGCGGAGCTGGAGGATCTTGTCCTCAAGCGCCTTTTCGGCGACCTGCTGCAGATCGAGGTCGAGCGTCAGCTCGACGTTGTTGCCCGCGACCGGCTCCTGCACATAGTGCTCCTCGATCACGTTGCCCTTGCTGTCGATGGTCGTCTCGCGCATTCCGTCCGTGCCGTGGAGCTGCTCCTCAAAGGCCAGCTCCAGACCGGCCCGTCCGACCTTCGCGTCCATGGCGTAGCCCTTGTCCTTGTATTTTTCGTACTGAACCTTGTCCATATCGCCGACATAGCCGAGAATGTGCGCCGCCAGCGACGTGTGGTACTCGCGGACGGTCGACGTCTCGACGTTCATGCCGGGAATGTTCAGCTCGGTCAGCTCGGCCAGCGAGGTCGAGTCGATGTCCTCGATGAGCACATAGGTCGGAAGATTCGTGCAGTAGCGCAGATCCAGCTCATAGCGCACGGAGATGACGCGCCGCGCCTCCTCCTCCGTCCAGCTCTCGGGGATGTTATAGCGCTCGCGCATACGCAGCACGAGCTGCGGCGCGGAAATGTCGCTGTCCCATTCGCGCGCGGCGAGGAATTTCTTGAAATAGTCCTTCCACTTGCTGGGGTAGTTGTCCGTGGTGTAGGTGTAGGGCTTGGTCTGCGAGACAGGGAAGTGGTCGTTGAGCTCCAGACCCAGCTCGTCGCACAGATTCGTCAGACGGCGCAGAAGCTCGTTCGGCTTCTCGGCGCTGAAGAGCACGGGGTTGATGAGCACCACGTTGAACGAGGCGCGGTTGCCGATGAGCACCTTGCCCTTGCAGTCGAGCAGCTCGCCGCGCGCCGCGGTGACGCGGGTATAGTAGGTATAGGTGTCGGTGCGCACGTTTTTCGCCGCCTTTGCCTGCGAGATCTGCACGTTTTGCAGGCGGAAAACGTAGATGCCGAGAATGATCGCCACGACCGTCAGCATCGCGGTCAGGCGAAAGGTATTTTTATGATGCATAAGGCTCTCCTATTTTCTCGATGCGCGAGACGAGGAAGTACACCGGCGGCTGCGCGATCATCGAGACAAGCACACACGGCAGAAGCCGCGTCAGGAACATCACGGCGGTCGCCTGACCGAGATAGAGCTTGATGAGGAAAATCGCCGTGTGATTTACGAACAGCGCGACAAGGCATGTCAAAAGGCAGGGAAGATAGCGCTGCGTGAGGTAGGCGCGGCAGAGCAGCACCGCGCAAACCGGCACCACCGTCAGCACGAGGATGCTGACGCTTGCGGTGTCTGCGCCGGCCAGAAACCAGAACAGCGAGGCCAGCAGCGCAAACAGACCGCCGCGCTCGGCGCCCTCGCGCAGGCAGACGCAGACGATCACGACCGAGACAAAATCCGGATGGGCGCCGAAGACCGTGTGCCGCCCGATCATCACGGTCTGCACCATGACCACGGCGAGCAGCAGGAGGGCATAGACCGTCCAGCGCAGGACGTGCATCCACTGGCGCGGCGTGATATAGAGCTTATAGAAGAATCGCCGGAGCATCCGACCACCACCTTTCCAATTCGGGCGCCGG
The DNA here is from genome assembly GCA_900548795.1 of uncultured Eubacteriales bacterium. GTDB lineage: Bacteria > Bacillota > Clostridia > Oscillospirales > Oscillospiraceae > JAZOXB01. Next base: position 27,079 of record URLT01000009.1, on the reverse strand, counting down.
CGCTCAGCCCTGCCGGTATTCCGTCACGATGAAGACCTGCTCCAGCGTGTCGAAATCCGCCGCGGGCTGCACGATGGCATACTTTGCAACGCCCGTCTCGTCCATTCCGGCGTCCTCGATGTAGCCGAGGATCAGCCCCTTGGGATAGAGCGACGAGCCGGTCGTGACGACCTGATCGTTGTTGCGCAGGATCGTCTCGGCGGGCAGATAGTTCAGCCGGAGCTTGTTCGGGTAGCCGTAGGTATAGGCGCCCTGCACCACGCCGGTGTTGCCCGACGAGGCCACGCAGGCGCTGATCTCGAGCGAGTTGTCCAGCACCGTGGTCACGGTCGCCCAGTTCGCCCCGACCTCGGTGATCAGGCCGATGACCTGCCCGTATTCCGTCACGACGGCCATGCCCTCGGCCAGCCCGTTGGCCGTGCCCTTGGCAATGGTGAAGGCGTTTTTCCAGCTCGAGGAATCCCACGAGACGATGTAGGCGTCGTCAAAAACATAGTCCGCGTGCTCGTCGCGGAGGTTGCACAGCTCGCGCAGGCGCTTGTTCTCGCGCTCGAGGGCGTCGGCCGTGCGGATGTCGTCCTCCATCTGCGTCAGGCGCTTCTGCAGGTAGTCGTTGCGCGCCTCCAGCGACTCATAGGAGAACTGGAAATTATAATAGCGCTCCACCTGCCGCGAGACGGCGCTGAACGCGCTGCGGATCGGCGTGAGGATCGTCCGCACGGCGCGGCTCGGCCACGCCGCGCCGAACATCGACGAAACGATCCCCGTCAGGATGGCGAGGGCAAGCGCAAGGCCGAGAAGGGTCTTGACCCGCGCCGTAAACAGCTTTTTCAATGGAACCTCTCCTTTTTTGCGCGCTCAGGCCAGCAGCTTCACGCCGAATTTGCGCAGGATCCCCGCCAGCGTGCAGACCGGAAGCCCCATCACGTTGTAGTAATCGCCGTCGATGCCGACGACAAAGATGCACGCTCTGCCCTGCACGGCGTAGGCGCCGGCCTTGTCCATCGGCTCGCCGGTGGCGATATAGGCGCGGATCTCCGCGTCGGACAGGTGGCGCATCCGCAGCGTCGTGGTCACGGTGGTGTTCACGACCTCATCGCCGTACATAACGGTCAGCCCGGTCATGACCTGGTGGTCGCGGCCGGAAAGACGGCGCAGCATGGAAAACGCCTCGCTCTCGGAGCGCGGCTTGCCCATCATCAGGCCGTCGCAGACAACAATGGTATCCGCCGCAACGATGATGTCCTCGTCGTTGCAGTGCGGATAGACCGCCCGCGCCTTCAGCAGGCTCAGGCGCGCGACCTCGTCGGCCGGAACGGCAAAGGGATTGAGCGTCTCGTCATGCGGCGCGGTGCGAACCACAAAATCCAGCCCCATGCGCTCCATCAGTTCCTTCCGGCGCGGGGAGGACGATGCAAGAATGATACCCATATTCTGCTCTCCTATCTATATGAAATGTATCTGTACGGCGGCATCATTCGACGCCGCGCTGGTAAAGTCCCCGTGTGCATGCGCCGGGGTCGAAGCTCCCGCGCCCGCTCTGCCACGCGCTCAGCACGCCGTCCAGCTCCGCCGGGTTCTCCGTCGTGAAGGACAGGCGCAGCGCCCAAAGCCCGAGCTTGCGCAGGCTCTCGCGCTTGTCGAGCAGGTAGAGCTTCTTGCCGTTGAGCAGCACGCTGCGGCAGGTGTCGCCGTCGCGCACCACGCGGAATTCCTCTCCCATGCGGTCGACCAGCCGGACGCTCGTGCCGTTTTGGCAGGCGCAGGCGCCCGTTCTGCCGCGGATCAGGCAGTTTTCCGTCAGCATCAGCGGCAGGCGGCCATAGGCGATCAGCTCCGTCGGCAGCGGCTTGGACAGGTCGCGAAGCTGCGCCAGCGTCATCTCAAACGACGCCGTGACCGAGGTCAGCCCCAGCTCCTTCGGCGTCTCCGCCGCGCGGGAATTGAAAAGATTCAGGCCGAAATCGCCCGCAAGCTCCAGATCGCGCGAGCGCGCCAGCGAGATCTGACCCAAATTCCCGAGCAGGACGCGGCCGACGCCCAGAGCACGCAGAGCCGTCAGCTCCTGAAGCAGGCGGGGCGTCTCGTCGTCGCGCACCACGCGCGGCAGGATCGCCGCAATGCGCTGGCGCTTCGTCAGGCGCTGGAAGACCTCCGGGTAGGCCAAGATCTCCGAGAGCGGAACATAGAGCACCTCCGGCCTGCATTGCAGCAGGCGGCGCGTGATCTGCTCGACGCGGCGCACGCTCACCGTCAGCGCGGGCTCGCCGCGCATCCCCGGAGCGCAGACCGGCGCGCGGTACTGCCCCAGCTCGGGGGCAGGGGTGCGCGCGCGCAGCGCCGTGAGCTGCGACAGAACGTCGCGGCGCATTCGGTTGATCTCCGCCGCCGGGAGCGACAGACCGGGGTCGATCACGCACCGCACGCCCTGAGAAAGATAGGGCGTGCCGCCGGTTTTCATCACGCGCTGCTGCAGCTCCTCGGCCGTCAGCGCGCGAAGCTGCGCGCGCTGCGCCGTCATGCCGGTCGTGCGGCAGGTGTTGCCGCGGTCGTCCTGCACGGCGAGCATCGACGGCTGCCCCTCGGAGATCAGGGCATAAAACCGCACCGGCACGCGCTGCGGCTCCACGTTTTCGTAGGTCGCGCGCATCTCCTGCAAAAAGGCCTTGTCCTCGCGCTCGTCGCCGCGCACGCCGAACATCTGCGGCCCGGTCTTGCCCTGATAATAGCCCTGCGTGAAGCCTTGGCGCGAGAAGGCCGTGCGCAGCGTCTGCATCATCGCGCGGTCGACCGGCGCGCCCGAGAGCGCGTGGCGATAGGTCGCCGTCACGGCGGCGACGTATTCCGGCCGCTTCATGCGTCCCTCGAGCTTGATGCTCGCAACGCCCATCGCCTCCAGCTCGCGCAGGTAAGAGATCAGGCAGTTATCCTTGAGGCTCAGCGGATATTTGTTGTCAAAGCGGTCATAGCCATAGGCCATCCGGCAGGGCTGGGCGCACTGGCCGCGGTTGCCGGAGCGCCGCCCGATCACGGCGGACATATAGCACTGGCCGGAATAGCACATGCACAGCGCGCCGTGGACGAAGACCTCGATCTCCACGGGGCTGTTTTTGCAGATGAAGGCAATGTCCTCCTGCGGCAGCTCGCGCGCCAGCACCACGCGGCTGACGCCCAGCGCCGCGGCCTGACGGACGCCCTCGAGGGAGTGGATGCTCATCTGCGTCGAGGCGTGCAGCGCCACATGCGGCGCAAGCTCACGGCAGAGCGAGACGACGCCCAGATCCTGCACGATGAACGCGTCCACCCCGGCGCGCGCCGCCACGGCGATCAGCCCGGCGACCTTCGGCAGCTCGCGGTCGGTGACCAGCGTGTTGAGCGTCAGGTGCACCTTCACCCCGCGCACATGACAGTAGCGCACCGCCTCGGGCAGCTCCTCCGGTGTGAAATTTCGCGCGCCGCCACGGGCGTTAAAAACATCCGCGCCCAGATAGACCGCGTCCGCGCCGTTGCAGACGGCCGCGCGCAGGGCTTCCATCGAGCCGGCGGGGGAAAGCAGTTCCAACATATCCAAACTCCTAGATCAAGGCCGATTTGGGCGCGGCGCGCCCCGGCCGGTAACTCGGTTGCTCCGGTTTCGACGCGCCGCCGGCTGCTGAGGCGTCCTCCGCGCCGGCCTTTTCCGCGTCGTAAAATCATTCAGCGTATATTATAGCACAAAGTCCTGCCGGATTTCTAGGAGGTGTTGCATTTTTCTTGAAAAATTCATAAAAAGTTTGAACCTTTGACGAGTTTCGCGCGGAATCTCCGGCACGCGCCCCGCGCAACAGCCCCTTTCGCACCGCCCTCGGGATTTGCCTCCGATCTCCCGACCGATTTCCCGACCCGCTTTTCGACCGGCTTTCCGACCCGGCTTTCCGACCCGGCTTTCCGACCCGGCTTTCCGACCCGGTTTTCCACGCTCGGTTTTCCCCCCAGTTTTCCCCCAGTTTCCCCGACCGGCTTCCCGGCTGGTTTCCCGACCGGTTTCCCGACCGGCTTTCCGACCGGCTTTCCGATCCGGTTTCCCGACCCGGTTTCCCGACCGGTTTCCCGACCCGGTTTTCCCCCCACAACGACGCAAAACGCCGGTATTCCAAAGAAAACCCACCAATCCTGTCATTGCGAGGAGCGAAGCGACGCGGCAATCTTTAACGTGCGTCGCGGGATGCCGTAACGACAGAAGCAGCACGCAAGCGCCAAGGGGGAAGCTCCCGCGCTTGCGTGCCGTTTTTCAAATGTACAATCTTTTTCGTTTTGAATGCACAATGTTCTTTTTTGAATGTGTTATGCTTATTTTTCCTTTTCGAATGCACGATGTTCTTCTTTTTCGTTCCGGGATTCCATGCTGCTCACTTAAAGATTGCCACATCGGGCTTGCGCCCTCCTCGCAATGACACATTGGGGACGAGTGCGTATTTTTGGGGCGCGGCGCAGAACGAGCGCGGTCGCTCGGGTGCTCCAAAAATCGCTCCGTGATTCCATTCTGCCCACTGAAAGATTGCCGCGTCGGGCGCACGCGCCCTCCTCGCAATGACACGCGGGAAGGTTTTTCAATTTTCCGAAACCCAATTCCGCACTGAGACGTCAAAAATCGTCTGTTTTTCGAAGAAAACCCACCATTCTTTTAGCAGACATTATATTGCAATTAGGGAACCTCTGAATCAATCGACTGCGGCGTTCAGCGGGTCTTTTGCCCCAACTGATCGGTTTGAAAATCTTGAAATCCGAAAAGGATTCCTGCAATTTCCAAACCTCAATTTGAAACAAGATCCCTCGCTGACCGCTCTTGCAATTGAATCAGAGGTTCCTTAGAAATCCGCACCGAACCCCTGCGAATCGGCCTCCCCGGAAAAAGCCTCTTGCGTCGCTTCTATCCCGTCGGCCTCCCCGGAAAAAGCCTCCTGCGCCGTTTCTCCCCTGTCGGCCTCCCCGGAGAAAGCCTCCTGCGTCGCTTCTACCCCGTCGGCCTCCTCGGAGAAAGCTCCCTGCGGCACCTCCCGCTCGGTCGGCTTGGGCGTCGGCGTCTCGGCCTCCGTCGGCATTTTCTTCAGGATCGGCCGCCGATCCTCGTCGAGCTTCAACGCGTAAAGCGTCCTCCCGAAGAGCGTCACCGGTGTGAAGCTCTCCGTCCACGCCGGAAAATCCAGCGCCGTTTCCTCCGGCATTGCCAGCGTGCCGCCGCCGTCCTCCCCCCGCAGGAGCGCCATGGGCACGGGCACGCCGTCCAGCGTCCCGCGCCACGGCTGCCATGCCCCGCGCGGCTCGGCCGAGGCCACGGCGCATTCCGGCGCAGACGGCAGCTTTTTTCGCGCAAGCTGCACCGTAAGACGTCCCTCTCGGCTCGGTATGCCCAGATAGGCGCTCGCCATCCCGGCGACGGCGTAGACCCGCACGGGCGTTCCGTCCGGCGCGTCGATTTGCACCGTAAAATGATAGAAAAGCGCGCTCTCCTTGACCTCCGCCGTCCCGACCGCGCCCGTCCGGTCAAACAATTTGATCTGCATAAAAAATCCCTCCCGCACAGCCTATGCGGAAGGGTCGCGCAAAAGTCGCGATCTTTGGCTCAGGCGGATGTGACTGCGGCGGAATTCGAGCACGCCCTCGTCGCGGAGCTTGCCCAGCTCGGCGGAAAGGCCGCTGCGCTCGACCGCGAGATAGTCGGCCAGCTGCTGCCGCGAGAACGGCAGGTCGAATTCATAGCTGCCGCTGCGCTGCGCCTGCGCCGAGAGGTAGGACAGCAGCTTTTCGCGCGTCGTGCGCTGCGCCATGTGCGTGAGCTTCTCGTTCATTTGCAGATTTTTCGCGGCCAGCTCGCCGAGCAGGTTGCGGATGATCCGGCTATGGTGCGCGCACGCCGACGGGCACACGTTCAAAACGCGCCTGACGTTCAGATTCGTCACCGTGACGGCCGTCTCGGCCACCACGCTCACGTTCAGCGCGGCGCCCGGCGCGCAGGCGTAGGCGGCGGCGTAGGTCTGCCCCGGCCCGGCCTTGGAGAGGATGTTCCGGTTGCCCCAGATGTCCTCCTGAAGCACCAGCACGCTCCCCGTCAGCACAAGGCCGATCGACTCGGCCGCGTCCCCGGCGCGCAGCAGAAACGCGTCCTTCGGGAAGCGCTCCGCCCGCGCGTCGAGGCAGGTGAGCATCGCCGCCAGCTCCTCCTCGGAAATTCCCGCGAAAAGGGTCGCAGAACGGAGCACGGAAAAATATTCTTTCATATAAACTCCTCTTTTGTTGAAAATTCAACCGACTTGCCGCGTTCATTTTACTATAATAGAGCCAGAAACGCAAGGAGGCATTGCTATGAAACGAAGAATCATTGAAATCGACCGGGAAAAATGCAACGGCTGCGGCGCCTGCGCCGACGCGTGCCACGAGGGCGCGATCGCGATGGTGGACGGCAAGGCCGCGCTCATGCGCGACGACTACTGCGACGGACTCGGCGACTGCCTGCCCGCGTGCCCGACGGGCGCGATCTCCTTTGTAGAGCGCGAGGCCGCCGCCTATGACGAGCAGGCCGTCCTTGCCCACAAGCAGGAGAAAATGCGCGCCGAGGGGAAGTCGCTGCCCTGCGGCTGCCCCGGCAGCCGTTCGCGCAGGATCGAGCACGCGGACGGCGGGGAAGCGCCGCTCCGCGAGGCCGTGAGCCGTCTTGCGCAGTGGCCGGTGCAGATCAAGCTCGCGCCGGTCAACGCGCCCTATTTCTCCGGGGCGAAGCTGCTCATCGCCGCCGACTGCACGGCCTATGCCTACGCCGCCTTCCACGAGCGCTTCATCAAGGGACACATCACCCTGATCGGCTGCCCGAAGCTCGACGCCGTGGATTATTCCGAAAAGCTCACCGAGATTCTGCTCCGCAACGACATCAAAAGCGTCACCGTCGTGCGCATGGAGGTGCCGTGCTGCGGCGGTCTGGAGCATGCGGCGAAAACTGCCCTGCAAAAAAGCGGGAAATTCCTGCCGTGGCAGGTCGTGACGCTCTCGACGGACGGGCGCATTCTGGACGAATCCCTTTGAAGCAGGAGGGCACACACATGGAGCAAAAAATGTTTTGTTTTCAATGCGAACAGACGGCCGGCTGCTCAACGGCTGACCGCCCCCGAGAAAAGGGGAAAGCGCCGGACTCTGTCACGGAGTTTTCCCCGTGACCGATATAAAAATCCCGACACCATGCAGTGTCGGGATTTTTGCTTGGGTCATTCTCTGCGCGCCTGCATGAACGCCGCTTCCGTCGCGGGCGTTGTCCATTTTCCGAACACCTGAGACTCCAGATCCGGCAGGTATCCCATGTCCCGATAGCCCAGTTTTTTCAGCAGCCCCATACTCGGCACGTTCTCCGGATCGGTGAAGCTGACAAAATCCCATTGCGGGTAGGTCTTGTGGAGCAGCTCGAGGAGCGCCGTCAGCGCCTCGTATGCGTATCCACTGCGATGATAACCGTAATGAAAGGTGTAGCCCATCGTGAAGGTCCCGTTCTGAGGCATCACCACGATCTCTCCGATCATTTCATCCGATTCCTTCAGCGCCGCGGCCAGCATGAACGGCGCATCGGCGGAAATGATGTCGTTCTTGCGGCGCTCGATCAGGCCGCGAATGCTTTCAAGATCCTTTGCCTGCCCCCGCTGATATTGCGCGCAAATGGTATTGTTGCGGTAGTCGTACATGACGCGCTCATCCTTCTCCGCCACATTGCGAAGGATGAGCCGCCCGGTTTCGATTTTGGTCATAAGATTTTTCCTCGTGTTTCATTATAAAAGTCAAATTTAGGGAAGCTCTGATTCAATCAGCTGCGGCGCTCAGCGGGTCTTTTGCCCCAGCTTATCGGTTTGAAAATCTTGAAATACGTAAAGGATTCCTGCGATTTCCAAACCTCAATTTGGAACAAAATCCCTCGCTGACCGCTCTTGCGATTGAATCAGAGCTTCCCTTGATCCGAGGCAGTTGATCCAAGCCTGCGCGATCGTCGCATGGCCTGCCCTTGTCGGGTGCGTTCCGTCCAGCGTTTCATAGCGCAGATTTTGCGCAGCCAAATCCGCGACCTCCGCACCGGCCAGCTCCGCCGCGATCTTTATGGCTGCGTTGTATTCGCACAGGGAGATCCCCGCCCATTTGTTCGGGAAGCTCCATTGCCCGTTCCCGCGAATCTTGGTTTCCATCAGCGTCCCGCATATAATCCGGCTCTGCGGCTCGTTCCGCTTCACCTTGGTCAGCATTCGAGCATATCCCTCAAAAAACGCCGGGACACCCTGCCGGTCTTTCGTGATGGGAACGCCGTTCCCAAAATCGTTGAAGCCCATATACACAAGGATCAGGTCGGGGCGCCGCTCCGTATGCAGGAGCGCCGCGCGTTCGTCGCTCCCGGCGCTCGGGAAATCCGCGCCGGAGACCATGCTGCCGGAATACGAATTATTGACGCAGAGGTATGCGTGGAGAAACTGATTGACCTTCGCCCACCATGTGTCATAAACAGACGTCATATCGTGTTGAATTGCCCGGTCTTCGTCATAAAAAACCCGATACCCCTCGGGATGGAAGCCTTCAAACGTGCTGATCGAATCACCCAGAATCGAGACGAAGCGCCTTTCTTTGTTCATCATTTGCCTCCTGTCGCTGTTTTTCGTTCGCTCCCGCGCGCTTTTCCCGCACCGCTGTGCGCCCTTCCCGCGGCATCTCCTGCTCCTCTCGTGATAAGAGAACCACCGTCTCCACATGCGCGCAGCGGGGGAAGAGGTCGACGGCCTCGGCGTGGCGGAGGGCGTAGCCCTTGGCATTCAGGAGCTTCACGTCGCGCGCCAGTGTGGCCGGGTCGCACGAAACATAGACCACGCGCCCGGGGGACATGGCCGCGATCGCCTCGATGACGTCGGCGCTCAGGCCCTTGCGCGGCGGGTCGACGACGATCACGTCCGGCGCGACGCCCTCGGCGGCAAGCCGGAGCGCGGCCTGCCCGGCGTCGGCGCAGAAGAACCGCGCGTTTCCAATGCCGTTTCTCTCGGCATTTTTCTTGGCGTCCTCGATCGCCGCCTCGACGACCTCGACGCCGATGGCCTGTCTCGCGCGCCGGGCAAGGCAGAGCGTGATGGTGCCCGTCCCGCAGTAGAGGTCGAGCACGGTCTCGCGCCCGGTCAGGCCGGCGGCGTCGAGCGCCTTTTGATAAAGCACCTGCGCCTGCGCGCGGTTGACCTGATAGAACGAGCGCGGCGAAATGCGGAAGCGCAGACCGCAGAGCACGTCCTCGATGACGCCGTCGCCCCAGAGCGTCCGCGTCTCGTCGCCCAAAACGGCGTTGCCGCGGCGAAGGTTCGCGTTCAGAACGACGGTTCGCAGTCCGGGGACACGGTCGCGCAGGGCGTCGACCAGCTCGTTTTCCCGGGGAAGACGCGCGCCGTTTGCAACGATGCAGACCATGACCTGTCCGGTCGCCTCGGCATGGCGCACGAAAATATGCCGGACAAGACCGCTGTGCGCCGTCTCGTCGTAGGCCGGGACGCGGAACTGCCGCATCCAGTCGAGCACGGTCTGCTTCGCGCGGTCGGCGCATTCCGGAAGGATCAGGCAGCGCTCGACCGGAATGACCTCGTGCGTTCCCTCGCGGTAAAAGCCCGCGATCGGTTTGTTTTTCTCGGCGGTGACGGGGTATTGCGCCTTGTTGCGGTAGCCCTCGCAAGTCGGCGCGGGCGTGAGCGCAAGCGTTTCAAGCGACTGTCCGCCGAGGCGGTTCAGCGCGTCGAGCACGCGCTGCCGCTTGAGCTCGCACTCGGCCTCATAGGTCAGGTGCCAAAACTGGCAGCCGCCGCAGCGCTTGGCATAGGGACAGGCGCGGTTGACGCGCGCGGCGGATTTTGTTATAATGTTGACGATCCTGCCGTGCGCAGCGTGCTTGCCGACGTGGGTGATGCGCAGGTCGTATTCCTCGTCGGGCGCGGCGTTCGGCACGAACACGGCGCAGCCCTCCACGCGGCAGACGCCCAGCCCGTCGCTGGTGAAGCCGGTCACGGCCGCGCGGTACAGTTCATTTTTCTTCAGCATAATTCCTCACTGTTTCACGTGAAACACAGATTTTTTGGTATGACTATTCTATCACGTTTTCGGACGTTTGAAAAGGGTGATTCGATGCTAACCTATAAAAACTGCACGCTCTGCCCGCGCCGCTGCGGCGTCGACCGGACGGCGGGGCAGCGCGGCGTGTGCGGCATGGGCGCAGAGCTGCGCGCGGGCAAGGCCATGCTGCACTATGGGGAAGAGCCGCCGATCTGCGGCAGCTTCGGGACGGGCGCGGTGTTTTTTTCCGGCTGCACCCTGCGCTGCAAATTTTGTCAAAACGCGGAGATCTCCCTGCGGCAGAGTGGGCAGCCCATCTCGACGGACGCGCTGCGCACGGTTTTTGAACGTCTGATCGACGAGGGCGCGCAGTCGATCGATCTGGTCACGCCGACGCATTTTTTGCCGTCGATCCTCCCCGCGCTCACGCCGAAGCTGCCCGTTCCCGTGATCTACAACTGCGGCGGCTACGAACGCGTCGAGACGCTGCGCGAGCTGGAGGGACTGATTGACATTTATCTTCCCGATTATAAATACAGCGACCCGGCACTGGCCGCGCGGCTCTCCGGCGCGCCGGATTATGTGGAAACGGCGCAGGCCGCGATCTGCGAAATGGTTCGCCAGACCGGCCCGGTTCGCCTTGAGGACGGTGAGATGAAGCGCGGGGTGCTCATCCGGCACCTTGTTCTGCCCGGTTACGTTGAAAACAGCCTCGGCGCGGTGGAGTGGGTCGCAGAGACCTTCCCCCAAAAAACGGTTCTATTTTCGCTCCTGCGGCAGTACACGCCCGTCGGGACGCAGGAGTCGCCGCTTGACCGGCGCGTGACCGACGCGGAGTACGACGGCGTGCTTTCGTGGATGGAGCTGTGCGGGCTGAACGAGGGCTTTGTGCAGAGCGCGTCGGCCGCGACAACGGAGTATCTCCCGAGCTTTGACGGGAGCGGACTGCAATCGGAGTGTTTCACGTGAAACAAACCGCGCTTTCCTGTTGCATTCCGGCAAATTGTGTGATAAAATGATGCCCGGATAAAGGAAAAAGGAGGCTGCCGCATGGCGAAGATCATAGCCGTCGTGAACCAAAAGGGCGGCGTCGGGAAAACCACGACGTCCGTAAACCTGAGCGCCGCGCTGCACGAGGCCGGCGCGCGCGTCCTGCTCTGCGATTTCGACCCGCAGGCCAACGCGACCTCCGGCATGGGCGTCGACAAGCGAGGCATCAAGGTCGGCGTTTATGACGTCATCATCAACGACGTTTCCCCGGAAAAAAGCATCATCATGACAGAATACGGCGATGTAATGCCCTCGTCGGCCGCGCTGGCGGGCGCATCGGTCGAGCTGATCGGCATGGAGCGCCGGGAATATTGCCTCAGAGATCGGCTGGCGCTTCTGCGCGACAGCTACGATTATATTTTCATCGACTGCCCGCCCTCGCTCGAGCTGCTCACGCTCAATGCGCTCTGCGCCGCCGACAGCATCCTGATCCCGGTGCAGTGCGAGTATTACGCGCTCGAGGGGCTTTCTGACCTGATGTCGACGCTCCGCGCCGTGAAAAAACGTCTGAACCCGAAGCTGCACGTCTTCGGCGTGCTGCTGACAATGTTTGACGGACGGACGAATTTCTCCAATCAGGTCGCGCAGGAGGTGCGGCGGCATTTTCCCGGGAAGGTATTCGCCACGGCGATCCCGCGCAACGTCCGGCTGGCCGAGGCGCCGAGCTACGGCGTGCCGGTGTTCGCCTATGACCGCGCCTCGCGCGGCGCGCAGGCCTATCAGGCCGTCGCCGACGAGATCCGCAGGAAGGAGTAAGACATGGGAATCAAACAACGTGGTCTGGGGCGCGGGCTTGGGGCGCTGATCGACGATTTTTCCGATAGCGACGCGAAGCAGGCCGTCACCGTCCTGCCGCTGCAGCGCATCGAGCCGAACCCCAATCAGCCGCGCAAGCGCTTCGACGAGGTCGAGCTTCAGGCGCTGGCCGACTCGATCGCGCAGCATGGGCTGCTGCAGCCCCTTGCCGTTCGCGAGACGAGCGACGGCTACTATCAGATCATCGCCGGCGAGCGGCGCTGGCGCGCCTGCCGTCTGGCCGGGCTTTCCGAGGTGCCGGTGACGGTCGTCGAGGCCGACGACCGCACGGTCATGGAGCTGGCGCTGGTCGAAAACCTCCAGCGCGAGGATCTAAATCCCATGGAGGAGGCCGAGGGTTACCGCGCTCTGCTCGAGGAATATGGGCTGACGCAGGAGCAGGCCGCGCAGCAGGTCGGAAAATCGCGCTCCGCCGTTGCAAACGCGCTGCGCCTGCTGACGCTCTCGGACGAGGTGCGCGCGCTCGTGGAGGCCGGCGAGCTGACCGCGGGTCACGCCCGCGCCATCCTGACGCTCCCGAACGGGCGGCTGCAAAAGGCTGCGGCGCAGAAAATTCTGGCTCTGCGGCTCTCGGTGCGGCAGGCCGAGGCGATGTGCAAGCGCATGGCCGCCGAGGAAAAGCCAAAGGAGGAGCCGGAGCCGCTGGCCGTGGATTACGTCGCCGAGTGCGAGAAGCACCTGACGCGGCGTCTCGGGCGGCGGGTGCATATCGTCAACGGCAAACGCAAGGGGCGCGTCGAGCTGGATTTTTACGGCGAGGACGATCTGCAAAAATTATATGAGGCGCTTTGCGCCCTGAAACGAACGGAGGACACACATGGAGCATAAGCAAACAGCGCAGGAGGAACCGCTCACGCCGAGAAAAAAACGAGCCATGGTCGAATACATGGGCATTTTGTTCGCGGCAGCCTTTCTGCTCGTGGCGATCTCGCTGGTGGTGAAGGTGCATTATATGCAGGATAATTTCGACGCAGCCAGCCAGGGCGCTTCCGAAAACATCGAGGCCATTCAGCGCGAAACGAGCGCGACGCTCCTGCTCGTGCAGGCGCAGGAGGCCAACCGCATCGGCGACGCCGGCGCCTTCGCGCGGTGCATGGACGAGCTTGCATCCTGCAAGGCGGATCTTCCCGAGCCCGCCGCAAAGATTTATGACAGTCTGCTGGAGCTTCTGGACCAGCAAAACTTAGAATGAGGTGATCGTATGCTGGACATCAAACGAATCAAAGAAAATCCCGAGGCCGTCAAGGCCGGGCTGCGCGCAAAGGAGGTCGACTGCGACGCGCAGGTCGACCGCATCCTCGAGCTGGACGCCAAGCGCCGCGCGCTGATCCTCTCGACGGAGACCGACAAGGCCGAGCAGAACCGCGTCTCGAAAGAGATCCCGATGAAGAAAAAGGCGGGCGAGGACGTCGCGCCGATCTTCAAGCGCATGGCCGAGCTGAAGGCGCAGATCGCCGAGAACGACAAGGCGCTCGGCGACGTCGAGGCCGAGTATCGCACGCTGATGCTGAGCCTTCCGAACCTGCCCGACCCCGACCTGAAGCCCGGCGGCAAGGAGAACAACGAGCCGCTGCGCTACTACGGCAAGCCGCATTCCTTCGACTTTGAGCCGAAGCATCACGTCGACCTCTGCACCGACCTCGGGCTGATCGACTATGAGCGCGGCACGAAGCTGGCCGGCTCGGGCTTCTGGATGTACCGCGGCATGGGCAGCCGTCTGGAATGGGCGCTGCTGAACTATTTCATCGACCAGCATCTGGCCGACGGCTACGAGATGGTCGTGCTGCCGCTGATGCTCGAGTACCGCTGCGGTGAGACGGCGGGGCAGTTCCCGAAATTCGCCGACGAGGTCTATAAGATCGAAAATCCGACCGACGACCGGATGCACTTCATGCTCCCGACGGCCGAGACCGCGCTGGCCAGCCTCCACCGCGACGAAATTCTCGCCGAATCCGACCTGCCGCACAAGCTCTTTGCCTATACGCCGTGCTTCCGCCGCGAGGCGGGCAGCCACCGCGCCGACGAGCGCGGCATGGTGCGCGGCCATCAGTTCAACAAGGTCGAGATGTTCCAGTATTGCCTGCCGGAGAAATCCGACGAGGCCTTCGAGGAGCTGGTCACCAAGGCCGAGAACCTCGTCAAAGGTCTGGGCTTCCATTTCCGCACCGTGAAGCTCGCGGCGGGCGACTGCTCGGCCTCCATGGCGCGCACCTATGACATTGAAATTCAAATTCCGTCCATGAACGGCTATAAGGAAGTCTCCTCCGTCTCGAACGCCCGCGATTATCAGGCGCGGCGCGGCAACATCCGTTTCCGCCGCGAGGCGACCGGCAAGACCGAGTTCGTCCACACGCTCAACGGCTCCGGCCTCGCGACCTCGCGCATTTTCCCGGCCATGGTCGAGCAGAACCAGCGCGCCGACGGCTCCGTCGTCGTGCCCGAGGTGCTGCGCAAATATCTCGGCGGTCTGGAAATCCTCGAGAAGAAATAATCGGGGGGCGGCTCGATGGTAACGGTTCACAATGAGGGATATTTCCTTGAAAACGGGCGGCTGATCGCCGCCGCGCAGAGCGCGCGCATCCCCGCAGAGGGCAAGAAGCGCACGATCAGCTACGGCATTTTGCAGGCGCACAACACCTCCGGCGACCCCGAGCGTCTGCGCATCCGCTTCGACGCCATGGCCTCGCACGACATCACCTATGTCGGCATCATCCAGACGGCGCGCGCCTCGGGTCTGGAGCGCTTTCCGCTGCCCTATGTGCTGACGAACTGCCACAATTCGCTCTGCGCCGTCGGCGGAACGATCAACGAGGACGACCACGTCTTCGGCCTGTCGGCCGCGAAGCGCTACGGCGGCGAATTCGTCCCGGCGCATCAGGCCGTCATCCACAGCTATATGCGCGAGATGTACGCGGGCGGCGGACGCATGATCCTCGGCTCGGACTCACACACGCGCTACGGCGCCTACGGCACGATGGCAATCGGCGAGGGCGGCCCGGAGCTGGTCAAGCAGCTCCTTGAAAAGACCTATGACATTGCTTATCCGCGCGTGGTCGGCGTGCACCTGACCGGTAAGCCCCGCGCGGGCGTCGGCCCGCAGGACGTCGCGCTGGCGCTGATCGGCGCGACCTTCCGCGCCGGAACGGTCAAAAACAGCGTGATGGAGTTCTTCGGCGACGGCATCGCGAGCCTCGCGATGGACTACCGCAACGGCATCGACGTCATGACCACCGAGACGAGCTGCCTGACCTCGGTCTGGCAGACCGACGACACCGTGCGCCGCAGCCTTACCGCGCACGGCCGCGCCGAGGCCTATCGCGCGCTTGCGCCGCAGGACGGCGCGTATTACGACGCGCTCATCGAGGTCGACCTCAGCCGCGTCGAGCCGATGATCGCGCTGCCCTTCCACCCGTCGAATGCCTACACGATCCGCGAATTCAACGAGAACGCCGCCGACCTGCTGCACGCGGTCGACGAGGCGACGCCCTCGGCGCTCGGCCTGAAAAAGCAGCCGGAATCCCTGCTGAAGAAGCTCAAAAACGGTCGATTCTACGCCGATCAGGGCGTCATTGCGGGCTGCTCCGGCGGTACTTATCAAAATCTGCTCCGCACGGCCGAGATCCTGCGCGGGCGCGCCCTCGGCGACGACCGCTTCTGGCTCTCGTGCTACCCGGCCAGCCAGCCGGTCATGATGGAGCTGATGCGCACGGGCGCGCTGACCGACCTGATGGCCGCCGGCGCCTCGATCCGCAGCGCGTTCTGCGGGCCGTGCTTCGGCGCGGGAGATGTCCCGGCCAACGGCGCGTTCTCTCTGCGCCATTCGACGCGCAACTTCCCGAACCGGGAAGGCTCGAAGCCCTCGGACGGGCAGGCGGCCTATGTCGCGCTCATGGACGCGCGCTCGATTGCGGCCTCCGCGCTCAACGGCGGCGCGATCACCCCGGCGACCGAGCTGGAATGGCTCGAAAGCGACCCGGCGGAGGTCGATTATGTGTTCAACCCCGCGCCCTACAGCCGCGTTTATCACGGCGTCGGGCGCCCGCAGCCCGAGGAGCCGCTGGTGTTCGGCCCGAACATCGCCGACTGGCCGGAGCAGATCGCCCTGCCGGAAAACCTGCTGCTGACGGTCGCCTCGGCGATCTATGATCCCGTCACGACCACGGACGAGCTGATCCCGTCCGGCGAGACGTCGTCCTACCGCAGCAATCCGCTGCGCCTGAGCGAATTTGCCCTGAGCCGCAAGGATCCGGCCTATGTCGGCCGCGCCAAGGCCGTGCGGGAGCAGGAGCAAAAGCGCCGCGCCGACCCGGAGAGCGTCGATCTCGGGGAATTCGACCCGAAAACGACCGGTCTCGGCAGCGCCGTGATGGCGATCCGCCCCGGCGACGGCTCGGCGCGCGAGCAGGCGGCGAGCTGCCAGCGCGTGCTCGGCGGCGCAGCGAACCTCTGCGAGGATTTCGCGACGAAGCGCTACCGCAGCAACGTCATCAACTGGGGCATGGTGCCCTTCACGGTCGACCGCATCGCCGACTACAACATGCAGCCCGGCGACCGGCTCTATGTTCCGGGCATCCGCGCGGCGCTGCTGGGCGAGGCCGACCGCGTCGAGGCCGTGCTGCTGCAGGGCGACGCGCGCAAGCCGATCACGCTCAAGCTCGAGCGCCTCACGCGCGAGGAGCGCGACATTCTCCTCGCAGGCTGCCTGATCAATTACTACGCGAAGTAAGTCTCCCCCGGCAGACAAGAAAAACAGGAAAACCGGCGGTTTTGTCGCATTGATCGACAGACCGCCGGTTTTTCTAACAGATCACTCCCATTTCTGTTAAAGTGAGCGGTAACCAATTTTCCCCAAAAACCATCAATTTTGTCATTGCGAGGAGCGTAGCGACGCGGCAATCTTTAACGTGCGACACGGGATGCCGTGCCGATTGGCGCAGCCGGAAAATCTAAAAAAAGGAAACAGCTCCTACTTTGCAAGGGCAAAACCCGTCCGGTTTTCCCAAGGAAACCCATCATTTTTGTCATTGCGAGGAGCGAAGCGACGCGGCAATCTTTAAGTGAGCAAAATGGGATGCCGTGCCGTCCGATGCAGCCGGGAAACCAGCAGGGACTACCATGATTTTCCAAATTTCCTGATGATTCCATAATATTCTATTAATAATGTAAAAATCGAGGCATCCCCCGAGCGGCGGTCGGGAGCGCCTCGGCTCTCGGTCACGATGGCTAAAAACCGTGTGCCGTTTTCAGTGTTTTGCCGTACTTCGTTCCGGGATGCCATGCTCCGGCTCAAAGATTGCCGCGTCGGGCGCGCGCGCCCTCCTCGCAATGACACATCGGGAGGTTTTTCGATTTTTCGAAAGTAAATACCAATTCGCGGCGTCGCAAAACGTCGGGATTCCGAAGGAAACCCATCAGTTTTGTCATTGCGAGGAGCGAAGCGACGCGGCAATCTTTAAGGTATCGTCGCGGGATGCCGTGCCGATTGGCGCAGCCGGAAAATCTAAAAAAGGGAAACAACTCCTACTTTGCAAGGGCAAAACCCGTCAATCCTGTCATTGCGAGGAGCGAAGCGACGCGGCAATCTTTAAGTGAGCAAAATGGGATGCCCTGCCGTCCGATGCAGCCGGGCAGTTGGGAGCACCCGATCGGTCGGGAGCACCCGAGCGGTCAGGCGTCCCCGGCCGGTCAGCCGCACCCGAGCGGACGGGCGTCCCCGGCCGGTCTGCCGCACGGAACGGTGTGCGTGGCAGAAGCACCGCGCCGGGGCCGCGCGAGATATGGGCGACCTCGGGTTTTCGAGCTGCACGCATCGACAAGCGCTCCGCCGCTCGGCCGAGGCGGTCGATCCGGAGCTTCCGCGGCGCAACAGACTGCGAGCCGGTGCGGGTGCACCGGCTCGCTCGTTTATGCCTCGTTCTCCGATTCCGTGTCCTTCTTGCAGCAGCCGCAGGGAAGCAGGCTCTTCAGGTTATCCCAGAAGTGCATCATCATGTCGGCCAATGCGCTGGCGGCGATCAGGATCCCCATGATGGAGATCAAGGCTCTCAGGGTCTTGTTCATGCATCCGTCCTCCTTCGAAAAATACCTCCGGGCAAAGCACCGGAAAGCTTCTGTTGAATCGTGTTTCCTTCGCGCGCGGGCATCGTGCTGGGGCACGCTGCGCCGTCTTGTGCAGAATTGGGTGCGAACGAAAGCTCGACAGCCTTTTCTTTTGCGTATAGTATCTCGTATTTTGAGAAATGTGCAAGCCCTCGCGCCGAAAAATTACGGACGGATCACATAATCCGGCTTGCGCGAGACGCGCGGGTTCGGCTCGGCGGCGCGATAGCCCAGCAGGCAGTGGCCGACGCCGATGTATTCGCCGACGACGCCCCAGCGGCGCAGCATCACCTGCCCTGCGGGCGTGGCAAATTCCTCGCGCGCGCGGTGGATCCAGCAGCTCCCCAGCCCCACGGCCTCCGCCGCAAGCATCAGATTGCCGAGCACGAGCGAGCCGTCCTCCACGGCGGTGTGCGCGGCGGCATCCGCCAGCACGACGCAGACCGTCGGCGCGCCATAAAACGGGTGCGCGTCGGGCTGACCCATGATCGCGGCGTTCAGGCGCTCGAGCGCGTCGATGTCCTCGCGTTTTTGCAGCACGACGATGCGCGGAGACTGACGCCCCATGCCCGTCGGCGCGTAGGTTCCGGCCGTCAGAACAGCCGAGAGCTGCCGTTCGTCGACCTGCTGCGGCAAAAAGCAGCGGCAGCTCCGGCGCTCATAGATCGCTTGTAATGCTTCCATCCTGATACCTCCTGATGTGATAATGATTCTTGGGAACTTCTGATTCAATTGCAAGAGCGGTCAGCGAGGGATTTGGTTCCAAATTGAGGTTTGGAAATCGCAGGAATCCTTCGTGTATATCAGTTGGGGAAAAAGACCCGCTGGGCGCCGCAGCCGATTGATTCAGAGGTTCCCTAGTATGAAATGATGCGGTGTTCAAAATTTGTGCGTTTTCTTTGAAAAACCACCGGTTTTTTTACCCTTGCAGCCCAGAATTTTGTTTCAAAAAATCTTATAATCCCCTTGGCATGTCACTGCGCGGCGCCGGGGCTGCCGCGTCATGACGAGGCGCCGCTTGCATAGCCGTAAAGCCCGCGGACGCTGACCTCGCCGGCCTGCACGGCCGAACGCGTGCCGTCCGCGCGGCGCACGAGCAGCGCGCCGTTTTCGTCGATGCCCTCGGCGAAGGCCTCCTCGCGCGTCTGGCCGCGCAGGAGCTGCACCGGCTGATGCAGCGTGACGCAGTGGGCGGCATACTCGGCCAAATATTCCGCCTTTTTGGAAAACAGCTCCTGCGAGAGCAGCCAAAGCCGCCGCGTCATGGCCGAGGCGACCGCATTCGGGTCGACCGGCGCGCCGACGGCGTCGCGCAGCGTGGTGGCCATGGCGTGCACCTCGGGCGGGAACGCCTCCGGCGGCGTGTTGCAGTTGACGCCGACGCCGACGATCACCGCGCCCTCGTGCAGCTCCACAAGGATGCCGCAGAGCTTTTTGCCCCGAAACACGAGATCGTTGATCCACTTGATGCCGCAATCCGCGCCGCAGGCGTCGAGCAACGCGCGGCGCATCGCGACGGCGACCATCGGCGTCAGGTGGAGCAGGCGCTCCGGCGGCGCGTCCGGCCGCAGCACGGCCGAAAGATAGACCCCGCCCGGCGGCGACGAGAACTGCCGCCCCAGCCGCCCCCTTCCCGCGCTCTGGCGCGCGGTGACGAGCACCGTGCCCTCCGGCGCGCCCGGACGGCGCTTCAGCTCGGCGTTTGTCGAGTCGATCTCTTCCAGCAGCTCCGGCGTCCATGGGCAGTCGGGACGGCAAAGCCGGTCGCAGGATAGCTTGTTCATTTTTTTCTTGCCTTTCGACTTGTTTTTTTGTATAATCCTACTGTACCCGATTTTGGGCAATTTGTAAAGAGAGAATCGAGGTTTTCCCATGAAGCATGTTCCGCTCAAAGAAATGATCCTAGCGGCGATCTTCGCCGCGCTGACCGCCGTCGGCGCGTTTTTGAGGATCCCCGGCATCGGAGAGGTGTCCTTCACCCTTCAAGTTCTGTTTTGCTTCCTTTCCGGTCTGCTGCTCGGCCCGTTGTGGGGCGGCGCGTCGCAGATCGTTTATGTTTTGCTCGGTATTTTCGGCCTTCCGGTCTTTACCTCGGGCGGCGGCATCGGCAGCTTTGCCTCCCCGACCTTCGGCTTTGTGCTCGGTCTGATCCCGGCGGCCGTTACGGTCGGCCTGCTCGTGCCGAAGAACCCCGAACGGCGCAATTTCTGGCGGCTGCTGGCCGCGCAGGCGGTCGCGCTCGCGGTGCTCTATCTCTGCGGCCTGCCGTATCTTTACATCAAGATGAACGGCGTGCTCTCCGTCTGGAAGACGATCTGGAGCGGCTGCCTGATCTTCCTGCCCTATGACGCGGTCAAAATGGTGCTCGCGTCGCTGCTCGCCGTCCGGCTCCACAAAACCGGCCTCGTCGGCAAAAAATAATCGTCCTCAACGCACCACTTAAAGAGCAGCCGTCTTCCCCAAGGCCGGGAAGGCGGCTTTTTGCTATGCAAAAGCATAGCAAAAACAGAAATGTGCCATTTCCTCGCCCCTGCGGAGCAACCGGAAATGATGCGCAAAACCTTCATGCACCGGCATTTGCGCCTTTTCGTGGTGCGGTGCTCATGCATGGAGCTTCACGCCTCGGCGGGGCGCGCCTCCACGCCGTCGTCGCGGAGCGCCGTCGGCACCGCGAAAAGCAGCCGGTTGTGCAGCCCCTCGCCGCGCAGATAGACCTTCACGCCGTTGCGCGCGTGGCCGGTGAAGAAGCCGCCCTCGGTCTGCTCGAAGAGCACCTCCTGCGGCTTTCCCAGCAGAGCCGTGTCGTAGCGCTCGCGCAGCGTCCTTGCCAGCGCGCCGGCCTCGGCTGCGCGCGCCTCCTTCTCGGCGCGCGTGAGCTGGCCGGGCATGGACGCGGCGGGCGTGCCCGGGCGGCGCGAATAGGGAAAAACGTGCATCGCGGCAAAGCCGCAGCGCTCGCAGAAGGCCAGCGATTCGGAAAATTCCGCCTCCGTCTCGCCGGGGAAGCCGACGATCAGGTCGGTCGTGACCGCGCAGCCGGGGAAGGCCGCGTTCAGCAGCTCGACGCTTTGCAGGAAGCGCGCCGCGTCATATTTTCGGTGCATCCGCCGGAGCACGGCGTCGCTTCCGCTCTGCATACTCAGGTGGAACTGCGGGCAGAGGTTCGCGCAGACGGAGAGCCTGCGGCAGAATTCGTCGTCGACCGTGCGCGGCTCGAGCGAGCCGAGCCGGATGCGCACCTGCGGCACGGCGCGGCAGACCGCCTCGACGAGGTCGACCAGCCTGCTGCCGTCCCTGAGATCCCAGCCCCACGAGGCGATCTCGATGCCCGTCAGGACGATCTCGCGGTAGCCGTCGGCGGCCAGCCCCTGCGCCAGCTCGACGGCGCGCGCCAACGGCAGCGAGCGCACCGGCCCGCGGGCAAAGGGAATGATGCAGTAGGTGCAGAAATTGCAGCAGCCGTCCTGCACCTTGAGCATGGCGCGCGTGCGCGCGGCAAGGCCGCCGGCCGGAAGCTCCTCGAACGTCCGGCGGCGCAGCGCCTCGTCGACGGAGACGACCGGCGTGCGCTCCCGCGCGGCGTGCAGCAGATTTTGCAAAAAGGCCTCCCGCTCGGCGCTGCCGCCGACCACGTCCGCGCCGAGCGCCTGCACCTCCTCGCTCTTGAGCTGCGCATAGCAGCCGCAGACGCCGAGCACGGCGTTCGAATTTTCGCGGCGCAGACGGCGGATGAGCGTGCGGTTCTTCCGGTCGGCCACGGCCGTGACGGTGCAGGTGTTCACGATCAGCAGGTCGCAGCCCCGCTCGGCCTGCTCGTGCCCCAGCGCGAGGAGCTGCCGCTCCATCGCCTGCGTCTCATATTGATTGACCTTGCAGCCAAGGGTGTAGCATTGAAATTTCATCGCGTTCTCCTGCCTTTCTCTCCCCATTGTAGCAGATTTTTCGGAAAAGGCAAAGTCTTTTTCTCGTCCGCGCGGCATACGCTTGTACCAAATCGGGAAAGGATGGGGTGAAGATGTTCAAACGGATATTTGCCGCGCTGCTGGCGGCGTCGCTGCTGACGGCGCTCCTGCCCCGCGCGGCGGCGGCCGAGGTAGAGATCCCCGCGCCGTCGGCGGTGCTGATGGACGCGGCGACCGGGACGGTTCTTGCCGAAAAAAACGCCCACGAGCGTCTGGCTCCGGCGTCCGTCACCAAGATCATGACGCTGCTGCTGGTCATGGAGGCGCTCGACGAGGGGCGCATCTCCATGGACGACACCGTCACAGCCTCCGAGGCTGCGGCGGCCAAGGGCGGCAGTCAGGTCTATCTGGAGGTCGGCGAGCGCATGAGCATGGACGAGATGCTCAAAAGCGTGGTGGTCAGCTCGGCCAACGACTGCGCCACGGCGCTTGCAGAGCACGTTGCCGGGAGCGAGGCGGCCTTCGTCGAGCGGATGAACGCCCGCGCGGCGGAGCTGGGGATGCACGAGACGCATTTTGTCAACTGCACCGGACTGGACGACACGCCGGACGCGGCCGAGCACCTGACGAGCGCCTACGACATCGCGGTCATGTCGCGCGAGCTTCTGAAGCACGAGCGCATCCGCAGCTACACGACCATTTGGATGGACACGGTGCGCGGCGGCCGCTTCGGCCTGACCAACACCAATAAGCTCGTGCGGTTTTATGAGGGCACGACGGGGCTGAAAACCGGCTACACCTCGTCGGCCGGGCACTGCCTCTCGGCCTCCGCCGAACGCGACGGGCTGGAGCTGATCGCGGTCGTCCTGCATTGCGCCAGCTCGGCCGACCGCTTTGCCTCTGCCAAGGCGCTGCTGAATTACGGCTTCGCAAATTTCGCGCTCGTTCGCCCCGAGCCGGAGGAGGCGCTCACGCCGCTGCGCGTGCGTCTCGGCACGTCGGAGAAGCTGACGCCGGTTTTGCGCGACAGCGCGCCGCTGCTGACCAAAAAGGGAGCGCAGATCGAAAAGACCGTCTCGCTTCCCGAGCAGATCGACGCCCCCGTCGCCGCCGGACAGCAGCTCGGCACCCTGACGCTCACGGCCGACGGCGAGGTGCTTGCCGAGCTTGCGCTCATTGCGCCGGAGACGGTCGAGCGCCTGAGCTGGTGGCAGCTCACGACGCGCCTGCTCCGTCGCCTCTGCATGGCGGGGGAATAGACCCGCCGAACGGCACAAAAACCGGGACTGCCGCGTTGGAATGCGGCAGTCCCGGTTTCGATGCACAGAGCTGTGCAAAAATCACGGATTTTTCTCCACAGCCATCATCTTGTCGACGCGGCGCTGGTGGCGGCCGCCCTCGAACTCGGCGTGCAGCCATGTGTCGACGATCTGCAGCGCGAGCTTCTCGCCGACGATGCCCTGCCCGAGCGCCATCATGTTGGTGTCGTTATGTCTGCGGCAGAGCCCGGCCGAGACGGTGTCGCTCAGCAGGGCGCAGCGGATGCCGTTGACCTTGTTGGCCGTGATGGAGATGCCGATGCCGGTCGTGCAGACCAGAATGCCGCGCTCGCACGCGCCGGACGCGACGGCACGTGCCGCCTTGACGGCAAAATCGGGATAGTCGCAGCTCTCGTCGGTATAGGTCCCGCAGTCAACGACCTCATAGCCCTGCGCGAGCAGGTGATCCTTGATCGTGTTTTTCAGCTTCAGACCGCCGTGGTCGCAGCCCATGGAAATTTTCATTGGAAATGCCTCCTAAAATTAAAAAGTCATCGCGAAGATCAAACAGACCGCAACGCCGGCCGCAAAGAGAGCCGGCGCGGCGAATTTGCGTTTTCTGGCAAGCCCCGCCCAGACGCGGCCGAACGGGAGCAGCGCCGGGAACAGCAGGTGCAGCGCGTTTTCCGTGCCGCACAGCCACAGCGCCAGCACGGGCAGGGGCAGCAGCACGGCAGTCAGGCAGACGGTCTCGCGCTTGCGCACAAGGCCGTGCGCCGCCGTGAGCCAGCCTGCCAGCGCAAGGATCAGCACAACGACGTCGAAAAGCGTCGGCGTCGGGAGCGCCCCGAGCCGGAAGCCGCGCAGGAAGGCGCGCAGCATTTCTCCCGGCAGCGCGATGACGAATTTCGTCGTCCAGAAGTCCTCCGGATCAAGCCCGTCGAGCATCAGGCGCAGCATCGTGACGGTCGCAGAGGTCAGCAGCACGAGCAGGAGCGTCAGCACGATCGAAACGGCGAGCTTTCCGCCGCGCTGCTTTTCCAGCCCCGTGCGCCAGCGATAGCACTGCGCAAGCGCATAGGCCAGAACGAGCAGCGGCAGGAACCAGAGCAGCTCCGGCGCCATCAGCAGGCTCAGTCCGTAGGCCAAGGCCGTCGGCACGAGCCAAAACGCGTAGAAAAGCAGAGGCTGCTGCCCGTCCGCGGTCAGCCAGTCGTTCAAAAAGAACAGCGCCAGCGCTAAAAACGACGTCGCCTCCGCGCTGAAGCCCTGCAGACCGCTCAGCGCCGCGACGCAGAGCGCCGCAAGGGGGCTGCCCCACATCATCCGCGTCGGAAGATAGACCAGCACACCCATCAGCGCGGTGCTGCCGAGCAGATAGAGCGAGTCTCTCAGCCACAGCAGGCCGAGCGCAGCCCCCGTGCGCAGCGCCTCGGCCGCAAGACACAGCGCGGCTGCCAGCAGCCCCGCGGCGGCGCAGAAGAGCAGATCCGTCCAGCGCAGCGCAAAAATGCGGTAGCCGGAGAATCGGGGCGGGTCGATGCCGCGCATCCAGTCGGTCGTTCCGGGGGCGGGCTTGCGCGCCAGACGGTAGAGCGGGACGGTGAGCGCCGCGAGCACGAGCGCCAGCGCCGGCAGCGCCAGATAGAGCGGCCGGTCAAGCAGGGCGTCCAGAAGTTGTCGCATAGCATATCCTCCGAATCATAAAAAAGTGGCGTCTTGCCTCAGCGCCCCTTGGTGATGGGCGTCGAGCGCTCCTGAAGCTCCTGCAAATAGAGGATGATCTGATTGCTGACGAGCCAGCCGCGCTCGGTCAGGCGCCAGCGGTCATGCGTCATCTCGGTCAGACCCTTGGTCTGGAACTTCTGCATGGCCTCCTCGATCGGCGCGAAGGGCAGCAGGAAGTGCCGCTCATATTCCCGGGCGTTGATGCCCTGCGCGATGCGCAGGCGGAGCATCAGGTATTCCCCGGCGCGTTCGCGCTGCGGGATCGTGTCGCACTCGGAAAGGATCACGCCGCGCTTCTTGATGCCGTCGCAGTAGCCCTTGAGGTCGCGCATAACGGTGAAGCGCTTGCTGTCGAAATCGCTGGCGGCGGTCGGGCCGAAGCCGATGTATTCGCCGCCCGTCCAATATTTCAGGTTGTGCTTGCAT
This sequence comes from uncultured Eubacteriales bacterium, assembly GCA_900548795.1. Lineage (GTDB taxonomy): Bacteria > Bacillota > Clostridia > Oscillospirales > Oscillospiraceae > JAZOXB01. The sequence continues at coordinate 1,719 of URLT01000009.1, read as the reverse complement.
TCAAAGCCCTTTTTCGCCCAGTTCGAGATCTCATAGTGCTCGTAGCCGTGCGTTTTCAGCAGCTCGCAGGCGGCCAGATACATGTCGGCCTGCTGATCGTCGTTGGGCAGGTTCGCGGTGTCCTGATAGGTCCAGAGCGGCGTGTTCGGCTCGACCTTGAGGCCGTAGCAGGAGATATGCTCCGGACGCATCCGGATGATGCGCTCGACGGTCTGCTTCCAGCTCTCGAGCGTCTGGCCGGGCAGGCCGTACATGAGGTCGAGCGAGATGTTCGCAAAGCCGGCCTTTCTGGCCTTGTCCATGGCCTGCCGCGCCTGCTCAAAGGTATGCGGACGGCCGATTTTTTTGAGAATTTCGTTGTCGTCGGACTGCACGCCGATGGAGAGCCGGTTGAAGCCCGCGCGCAGCATCCGCCGCAGACCCATGGGCGACAGGCTCTCGGGGTTGGCCTCGAGCGAGATCTCGGCGTCGACGCCGATGCGGAAGGAGCGCTGCAGCTCGTCGAGAATTTTCTCGAGATTTTCCGCGCCGAAGTAGCTCGGCGTGCCGCCGCCGAAATAGACGCTGTCGACCAGATGCTCCGTGGAGAGCTGCCCGGCCTCGCGGATGTGGTCGGCCAGCGCCTGAAGATAGTCGTCGGTGGTGCGCCCGTCGCAGGCGCCGGGCAGGGAATAGAAGTCGCAGTATTCGCACTTGCTCTTGCAGAAGGGAATATGGACATAGATGCCGAGGCGCTTATCCTGCGCCTGTTTTCCGAGGAAAAATGCCATGCTCTGCCTCCTTAGCTGCGGCTCAGACCGCGCTCCTCCAAAAATTTCACCAGCTCCTCGGCCGTTCCGCCGGCAACGCCGCTTTTTTCGACAAAGAACCAGTTATCCCGCGAGCGCCGCAGAAGGAGCAGGTGCTCCGTCTCGGCAATGCGCGAGAGGGACGAATAGCCCTCGACGGCGACCTCGCCGTTTTCCGCGAGGGTCTGCGCAAGGGTGTGGGGGTAAAATTCCGTCTGGAGCGTCAGGCAATCCGTGCCGTATTGGCGGCGGATGCCCTCCTCCCAGCGGCGAAGCGCCTTTTTCGGCGCGGTGAATTTGTTATATGCCAAAAAGGCCATGGTCAGCACCAGAATGCCCAGCAGGATCGCGTTGTTTTTGTTGCCCGTGGCGATGAGCTGCCAGACGAGCAGCCCGGCCATAACGGCGAGCAGCCCGAAGCAGATCCAGCTCACGGCTTTCGTGAGCTTCGGCGTGAGCGCCGTGGCGGCCTCCTGCTGCAGGGCGGCGTTGAGCCTCGTCGTGGCCGTGAACACCGGCCGATCCTGCACTTCCTCGAGTTGTTCGGTTTCAGGATTCATGGCTTACTCCTTTGTCTCTTCGGTTTCTTCTGCGGCCGCCTCCGTGCTTTGCAGGGAGATCACGCGGTTCTCCTCCTCGACACGCATCAGGATCACGCCCTGCGTGTCGCGGCCATAGGTGCTGATGCCGGAGACGGGCATCCGGATCACGACGCCGCCCGACTCGACCAGCAGCACGTCCTCGTCCTCGCCGACCACGGCCGCGCCCGCGACCGGGCCGGTCTTTTCCGTCAGGCGGTAGTTCTTCATGCCCTTGCCGCCGCGGCTCTGCACGACGTCGCCGCGCAGATAGCTCTCGACCGGGGTGCGCTTGCCGAAGCCGTTCTCGGTGACGGTCAGCAGGGTCTTGCCCTCCTCGGCGACCGCCGCGC
>URLT01000008.1 GCA_900548795.1 uncultured Eubacteriales bacterium | reverse complement strand
TGATCTCCGACCAGGAGACCGGCGAGTGGAGAACCTTCACCGACATTCAGGGCGTTGAGGACTTCCACGGCGAAATGGACTTCAAGGTCGCCGGCACGACCGAGGGCATCACCGCCATTCAGATGGATCTGAAGAACAAGGGTCTGACGATGGAGATCATCGCCGACGCGCTCGAGCGCTGCCGCAAGGCGCGTCTGGAGATCCTCAACGAGGTCATGCTGCCCTGCATCTCCGAGCCGCGTCCCGACGTGTCGGACTATGCGCCGAAGATGATCTCCATGAAGATCCCGGTCGAGAAGATCCGCGAGGTCATCGGCTCCGGCGGCAAGACCATTCAGAAGATCTGCGCCGACACCGGCGCCAAGGTCGACATCGACGACGACGGCAACGTCTTCATCGCGGCGGTCGATCCCGCAGCGGGCTACGCCGCCAAGAAGATGATCGACGACATCTGCTTCGTGCCCGAGGTCGGCGCGCTGTACTACGGCAAGGTCGTGCGCATCCTGCCGATCGGCGCCTTTGTCGAGATCGCTCCGGGGCATGACGGCATGGTCCACATCTCCAAGCTCGAGAACCGCCGCGTCGAAAAGGTCGAGGACGTGCTCAACGTCGGCGATATGACGTGGGTCAAGTTCATGGGCTTCGACGAGAAGGGTCGCGCCAACTTCAGCCGCAAGGACGCGCTGAAGGAGATCGCAGAGTCCGAAAAGTAAGCCTGTTCGGGAGGCGGTGCCGCTCGGCTCCGCGCCTCTCCCCATTGGGCAAATGTATAACGCACGGGGCTGTAGCAAAACGAAACGCTTGCTACAGCCCCGTTTTCCTAAGGAATCTCTGAATCCCGCGTTTTTTGAAGGAGGCTGCCATGAACGAAAAACCCTTTGCCGGCGTGCTGTTCGCCAGCGACTACGACCACACGCTCTCCGCGCCGGACGGCACCGTCCCCGAGGCGAACCGCGCCGGGATCCGGCGCTTCATCGACGCCGGCGGACGCTTCTGTATCGCCAGCGGCCGCAGCGTGCGGCTGCTCTCGTCGCGGCTGGAGCAGGTGCCGGTCAACGCGCCCTGCCTCTGCTTCAACGGCTCGGCCTGCTATGATTATGCCGGGGAGCGCCTGATTTGGGAGCAGCCGATGCGCTTCGACGCGCAGCGGCTCATCGACGCCGCCGTCGCTTTTGATCCCGGCATCGAGGCCGAGGTGCAGACCGCTGAGGGGCATTTCATGCGCGGCCAGCCCGATCAGCGCGCATATTTTCTGCAAACGCAGGGCGTCGTGCCGCATTTCGGCGAGCTGCCGCCGCAGCCGTGGATGAAGCTCGTGTTCTGCGTGCCGTCCGAGCGCACGGCGGCCGAGGCGATCCTCATCGAGCGGCCGGACGAGCTTTCGCCGCAGACGGCGCAGCGCGTGCAGCGGCTGTGGGACTTTTTGCTCCGCGAGGCCGGGGATAGTTGCTATGTGACGCGCTCCCTTCCGCGCGTGCTCGAGGTCGGGCCGAAGGGCTGCGACAAGGGCGCGGCGGCGCGGCGGCTGATGCGGCTTCTGGGCTGCGACCGGCTCGTCTGCGCCGGGGATGCGCCGAACGACCTTGAGCTGCTGCAAAGCGCCGATCTGTCCTTCGTCCCGCGCGACTGCGACCCGACCATCGCGGCGCTCGACTGCGTGCATTTTGCCGCTGCTTCGGCCGACGGCGCGGTCGGCGACGCGATCGAGCAGCTTTTTTCGGGAAAAGCGGCGTTTCCGGACAGAAAATAGGGAATATACTCTTGCACAACGGAGAAAAATGTGATATATTTCTTCTTTGTGAACACATGCTTTTTATACTTGCGGCAGAGTCCGCAGAGAGGGGAAAACCCATGATCGAACAAGGAAAAATCAGAAATATTGCCATCATCGCCCACGTTGACCACGGCAAGACCACGCTGGTCGACGAGATGCTCAAGCAGGGCGGCATTTACCGCGAGAATCAGGCGGTCGTTGACCGCGTGATGGACTCCGGCGACCTTGAGCGCGAGCGCGGCATCACGATCCTCGCAAAAAACACCGCCGTGCACTACAAGGACTATAAGATCAACATCGTCGACACCCCGGGGCACGCCGATTTCGGCGGCGAGGTGGAGCGCATCCTCAAGATGGTCAACGGCGTCATCCTGCTGGTCGACGCCGCCGAGGGGCCGATGCCGCAGACCCGCTTCGTGCTGCAAAAGGCGCTCGAGCTGGGGCACAAGGTCATCGTCGTCGTCAACAAGATCGACCGGCTCGATGCCCGCATCGAGGAGGTCATGGAGGAGGTGCTCGAGCTGCTGCTCGACCTCAACGCGACCGACGAGCAGTTCGAGTCGCCGACGCTGTTCTGCTCCGCCCGTCAGGGCATCTGCAGCTATTCGCCGAACGAGTCCGGCGTTGACCTTGCGCCGCTGTTTGACACGATCGTCGATTATATCCCCGCCCCCACCGGCGACGCCGCTGCGCCGCTGCAAATGCTCGTCTCGTCCATCGACTATAACGACTATGTCGGCCGCATCGGCATCGGGCGCATCGAGCGCGGCACGATCCGCCTGAATCAGGAGGTCGCCATCTGCGACTATCACGACCCGAGCCACAGCGCCAAGGGCAAGATCGCCGCGCTCTATGAGTTCGACGGTCTGGGCAAGAAGCCCATCTCCGAGGCCTCGGCCGGCGAGATCGTCGCCTTCTCCGGCATGGCCGACATCACCATCGGCCGCACTATCTGCGCACCGGAGCAGGTCGAGCCGCTGCCCTTCGTGAAGATCTCCGACCCGACCATCGAAATGACCTTCTCGGTCAACGACTCTCCCTTCGCCGGGCGCGAGGGCAAGTTCGTCACCTCGCGCAACCTGCGCGACCGCCTGAACCGCGAGCTGCTCAAGGACGTCTCCCTGCGCGTCTCCGAGCAGGGCACGGACGCCTTCAACGTCGCCGGGCGCGGCGAGATGCATCTGTCCATCCTGATCGAGACGATGCGCCGCGAGGGCTACGAGTTCCAGGTCAGCACCCCGCGCGTTTTGACCAAAACGATCGACGGCAAGCTCTGCGAGCCGATCGAGCGCATGATCGCCGACGTCCCCGAGGCGTCCATGGGCAGCGTGATCGAAAAAATGGGCAGGCGCAAGGGCGACCTGCTTGCCATGACGCCGGTCGGCAGCCGTTACCGTCTGGAATTTTTGGTTCCGTCGCGCGGCCTGTTCGGTTACCGCAGCGAATTTTTGACCGACACGCGCGGCGAGGGCATCATGTCCTCCGTGCTGGATTCCTATGCCCCCGTCAAGGGCGAGATCGAGCGCCGCAAGACCGGCTCGCTGGTCGCCTTTGAGACGGGCGAGGCCTGCGCCTACGGCCTGTTCAACGCGCAGGAGCGCGGCCAGCTCTTCATCGAGCCGGGCACCGAGGTCTACGCGGGCATGGTCGTCGGCATCTGCAGCCGCAACGAGGATATGACCGTCAACGTCTGCAAAAAGAAGCAGCTGACCAATATGCGCGCCGCCGGCTCGGACGAGGCGCTCCGCCTCACCAGCCCGCGCGTCATGTCGCTCGAGCAGTGCATGGAGTTCCTCGCGGACGACGAGCTGCTCGAGGTCACGCCGAAGTCCCTGCGCATCCGCAAGCGCGAGCTGGATCACGCCGTGCGTATGCGTCAGCTTATGAAATCCAGAAATCAGTGAGCCAGCCGGCCGGGAGAGATCTCGGGCGCCGGCGGCTCCAAACCGACACGCTCCCCGTGGGCGGCCGCGAGCATTGCGGCCTCTGCGGGGGGCGTGCCGGTTTTTTGCGCCGGGGCGCATGAGCGTCTGCATGAGACGGCGCAGCGTGCATTCGCACTGATTCAATATTTTAATCAGAGCTTCCCAAGAATCGGTATCAGATAATAGGTCAGCGAAAGCGACAATTCTTTGTTGACAGCTTTTCCCTTCTTGTGCTATTATGATAATAATAGGAATTTTTCAACCGAACGGAGAGAACATGATGAAAAAGAGAGCCCTGTCCCTGCTTCTCGCGCTTGCGCTTGCGCTGACCGCGCTGCTGCCCTTCTCGGGCACGGCCGAGGCCGCCGTCCCGTATCCCTCGAGTCTGTATCTGACGCAGCAGACAAACGTGACCTGCACGCTTGCCGCGACGACCATGATGATCCGCGCCAGAGCCTACCTGAGCAACAACAGCAGTTGGAGCTTTATCACCGAGAGCGCCGTTGAGCCCTATGGCTGGCTGGACGGCGCGGGGCTTCGCTGGAGCTTCCAGTATCCCTTTGGCGGCAACCGCGTGAACGTGGCGCACAGCAGCGTCAACGGCATCAGCCTTGCCTCGCTTCAGGCGCTGCTCGGCAGCCACCCCGAGGGCATCGTGCTCTATTGCCAGGGTCTGCCCCACGCGCAGTACATCACCGACATCGAAAACGGCGTGATCTACTCGGCCGATTCCTCCTGCACCTATTATTTCGGCCGCCGCCCCATCACCAATACATATCTCGGCCAGATCTACGGCTCGCAGGCCAACATTCTCGCCAATGCGACGGCCTATTGGTACGTCTCGTCCTACAGCATCGGCGCCAACACGTCCTATCAAACCGGCTCGCAGTCCTCCTCCGGCGCGGCGGCGGCCGTCGCCCAGCCCGGCGGGGCGCAGACCGTCAGCAACGGGACCTATCGCATCGTCTCGGCGCTGGATAACAACAAGTGTGTCGACATCTCCGCCGGGAGCGCCGCAAACTTCGCAAACGTCCAGATCTGGTCAAACGCCAACTGCCCGCAGCAGAAGTTCACGTTTACCTACCTGAACAACGGCTATTATTCCATCAAGGCCACGCATTCCGGCAAGAGCCTCGACGTCAACGAGGCTCGCAACACGGCCGGAACGAACATTCAGCAGTATGAATGGAACGGCACGAGCGCCCAGCAGTGGGTGCTCAAGGACGCCGGAGACGGCTACTTCTACATCATCAGCAAGACCGGCCTGTATCTGGACGTCAACGGCGGCGCCACCGCCAACGGCACGAATATTCAGGGCTGGATCGGCAACGGCACGAAGGCGCAGAAGTGGCGCCTCGTCGCGGTGGACGGCGGGCAGACCATCCCCGACGGCACCTACCGCATCGCGTGGGCGGCGGACACGAGCAAGTGTGTCGACGTTGCGGGCGTCTCCACGGGCGAGGCCGCGAACGTGCACCTCTGGACGTATTCCGGCGGCGCGAACCAACAGTTCGACGTGGCCTATCAGGGCAACGGCTTCTATTCCCTCAGGGCACGCCACAGCGGCAAGCGCCTTGACCTGCACTATCAGTGCATCGCGCCGGGCGCAAACGTCGAGCAATATTCGCAGGACGGCACGGATACCCAGAACTGGATGATCAAGGACGCCGGAGACGGCACTTACTACATCGTCAACTCCATCGGCCTGTATCTGGACGTCAACGGCCGACGGAACGAACATCCAAGGCTGGTACGGCAACGGCACGAGGGCGCAGAAGTGGAAGCTCCTTTCCACGGACGAGCAGGCCGTTCCGAACGGCGTCTACCGCATCGCCTCGGCGGTGGATCCGGCCAAGGGCGTCGACGTCTCGGGCGCGGGCATGGCCAACTTCACGAATGTGCATCTCTGGCAATATCTGAACGTCCCGCAGCAGCAGTTCGTCTTCACCTATGCCGGAAACGGCTACTACACCGTCACGGCGCGCCACAGCGGCAAGGCGCTCGACGTGGCTGACGGCTCGTCCAACCCCGGCGCAAACGTGCAGACGTATGAGCCCAACGGCACGGCCGCGCAGAGATGGCTCGTTAAGGACGCCGGAAACGGCTATGTCTACCTCGTCAGCGGAACGGGGCTGTACCTCGACGTCAACGGCGCGTGCCCGTCCAACGGCACGAATATCCAAGGCTGGGGCGGCAACGGCACGAGCGCCCAGCGTTGGAGGCTCATCCGCGTCGGCTGAGCGCTTCAGTATGCAGAACCGCGCGCTGCCCCGAAAAGGGTCGGCGCGCGGTTTTTCGGCGCTTGACCGATCGCGTCGAATTGGTTATAATACAAGGGGATCTCCGAAACGACCGACTTCGGCAGAGCGTTTGCTCCTGCTTTTATACTTGGGAACCTCTGAATCAATCGGCTGCGGCGCTCAGCGGGTCTTTTTCTCCAACTGATCCTTGAAATACGCAAAGGATTCCTGCGATTTCCAAACCTCAATTTGGAGCAAACTCCCTCGCTGACCGCTCTTGCGATTGAATCAGAGCTTCCCAAGAATCAGCATTCGCATGGGATCGGAGCTCCCCAAAGGAACGAGAAGCAAGTCCGCGTGCCGGACTTCCCACCAAAACGGAACAAAACAGGAGGCGCATCCGCATGAAGATATTGATCCTCAGCAGCGGGACGGGCGAGGGCCATAACAGCGCGGCCTACGCCGTAGCCGAGGCGCTCGACCGCGTCGGCGCGGAGCATGAGCTGCTCGACCCGCTGACGCTCCGCTCCCAGCGCACCGCGCGGCTCGTCGCCGCTTCCTACAACGGCATCATCAAAAAGACCCCCGCGGCCTTCGGCCTGCTCTACCGCGCCGGCGCGCTCTACAGCTCGACGCGGCTCATCTCCCCGATCTATTATGCCAACGCGCGTTACGCCGGGGCGCTGCGCGACTACATCGAAGCGCACCGCTTCGACGCCGTCGTCACGACCCATCTGTTCGCCATGGAGGCGCTGACGGCCATGCGGCGGAAATTCGGCGCATCCGTGCCCTGCTACGGCGTGCTGACGGACTACACCTGCATTCCGTTCTTCCCCGAGACGAAGCTCGACGGCTATTTTATTCCGCACGAGGCGCTGCGCCCCGAGCTGGAGGCCAAGGGCGTCGACGGCAGCCGCCTGATCGCCACGGGCATCCCCGTCAGCGCGCGCTTTGCCGCGCACACGCCGCGCAACGAGGCGCGCACGGCGCTCGGCGTGCCGCGGGAGGCAAAAATGCTGCTCATCATGACCGGCGGCGCGGGCTGCGGCAACCCCTTCGCGCTCTGCGACACGCTGTGCGAGCTGGGCGACGAGGCGCCGCAGACCCATCTGCTCGTCGGCCACAACGACGCGCTGCGCGAGAAGCTGCGCGGGGCATACGGCGAGCGCCCGTGGCTGCACTTTGTGCCGTTCACGCGCGACGTGCCGCTCTATATGAACGCGGCGGACGTCCTGATCTCCAAGCCGGGCGGCCTTTCCAGCACCGAGGCGGCCGTGGCGGGCATTCCGCTGGTGCATCTGCTGGCCTTTAACGGCTGCGAGACGAAAAATGTCGAATTTTTCACGGCGCACGGGCTTTCCCTGCGCGCCGAGAGCGAGCGCGAGGCGATCCTTGCGGCAAAGCGCCTGCTTGACAGCCCCGAGGAGGCCGAGCAAATGCGGCAGGCGCAGCGCCGCGAGATCCACCCCGACGCCGCCGACCGCATTGCACAGGTGGTGACGGGAAAATGAACGCGGAGCTTCTTCGCTGGCTGCTGTGCACCGTCGGGGGCTTTCTGCTCGGCAGCGTGATGTTCAGCAGCCTGCTGCCCGGCCTGCTTGCCCATGTTGACGTCGGCGGAGAGAGCGCCGACCGAAACCCCGGCGCGACGAATGTGTTCGCCCTGTGCGGCATACCGCTCGGCGCGCTGTGCCTGCTGCTCGACCTCGGCAAGGGCTTTGTGCCCGTGCTGCTTGCCGAGCGCGCGCTCGACGTGCGCCGCCTGTCCTTCGCCGCCGCGATTGCCGCGCCGGTGCTCGGCCACGCCATTGCGCCGCTCAACCGCTTCCGCGGCGGAAAATGCATCGCGACCTCCTTCGGCGTGGCGCTGGCGCTGCTGCCGCTCACGCGCGTCGGTCTGGCGCTGGCGGGGCTGTATCTGTTCTTCACTCTGATCCGCCTGCGCCCGACGCGGGTGCGGAGCATCGTCGTCTATGCGCTCTTCGGGCTCTATGCCGTGGCGCATCTGCTGCGCGCGGGGCAGGCCTCGCTCGCCCTCGGCTGCGGCGCGGTCGCTCTGACGGCGCTGCTGCGCCACACGCGCCTCTTTGCCGTCGTCCCCGAGGAGCGGCAGAAGAAGCCGGAGCCGCTGCGCGGGCAGAGCTCCGACTGAAAAACCATGGTCTGCGGCGGATTTCTCTTGCTTTTTGCCCAATGAAATGATAGAATATTTTTATGTGCCGAACAATTCTCTGCGCCGCGCGGACTGTGCGGCTCGAAATTTTGCAAAGGGGTGACCCAGTTGGCTAAGAAAATTACCCGCATCGTCCTGACCGGCGGCCCCGCCGCAGGAAAAACCACCCTCATCAGCCGCATCCTCAAGGAGTTCAAGCAGGACGACGGCTGGAAGGTAATCACCGTTCCCGAAACCGCGACCGACCTGATCACCGGCTTTGGCATCAAGCCGTTCGGCAACTGCGTTTCCATGTACGATTTCCAGTATTTCGTCGTTGAGGATCAGCTCCACAAGGATCGGCTTGCCCTCAAGGCCGCGCAGATGGTGCCCGAGGAAAACGTGCTCATCATCTATGACCGGGCGCTGCTCGACGACAAGGCCTATATCTCCGACGAGGAATTCCGCGAGGTGCTTGCCGCCTTCGGCCGCACCGAGGAGGAGGTCATGGGCTACTATGACGCGGTGCTGCATCTGGTCTCCTGCGCAAAGGGCGCGGAATTTGCCTATAACTTCGGAAACGAGGCGCGCTATGAGCCGCTCGAGGTCGCCCGCGAGAAGGACGACCTGACGCTGCGCGCATGGTCGAAGCATCCGAATCTGCGCGTGATCGACAACTCCGTCAATTTTGAGGACAAGATCGCCCGCGGCCTGCGCGCCATTTATGAGACGATCGGCGAGCCGGTGCCCGAGGAGGTCTGGCACAAGTACCTCATCGAGCTGCCCGACGTCGAGCAGCTCGTCGAGCGCTATCGCGCCGCCGGCATCGACATGATGCAGACCTATCTTTCCCAGACCAGCCCGAGCATCGTGCGCCGCATCCGTCAGCAGAAGAACGGCGACGAATACCTCTATTTTTACACCGAGAAGCACTACACCGGCGACGGCACGTGGGAGACCGAGCGGCCGATCTCCGGCAAGGAATACATCCAGTACCTCATGGAGGGCGACATCAGCCTGCACGCCGTGCACAAGGTGAAATACCGCTTCAGCTATGAGGGGCATCGCTTCGAGATCGACGTCTATCCCTTCTCCGAGGAGCGCGCCATTATGCGCGCGGCCATGCCGAAAGATCGCGAGGAGATCGCGATCCCGCCCGAGATCCGCATCATCCGCGAGGTCACGAACGACCCCGCCTACCGCAACAGTCAGCTTGCAAAAATGCAGCGGCTGTGAGAAGCCGGGAGAAATCGCAAACGTGCGATTTCTCCCGTTTTTTTGCTTTTTCGGGGGAAGAATGAAAAAATCCGGGGCTGCGCGTCGAGCCTGCGTTCTGTCCGGCGCGGCTCGGACATAGGATAGCAGCGAACGGAGGGATGCAACATGAAATTCATTCGGCTGACGGCGGTGCTTGCGCTGCTGTGTCTTCTGCTCGGCGGCTGCTCCGGCAATGCGCTCGAGACGGGCTCGTGGGGGCTGAGCTTTCCGAACGAGGGCGAGGCGCCGGTCGGCAACGCGGGCAGCGACGAGCTGCGGAGGCTTGACGCGGCCTTTTTGGGCAACACGGAGGAAAAGGTGCTCTATCTGACCTTTGACCTCGGCTATGAGGGCGGCTTCACCGCGCAGATCCTCGACACGCTTCGCGAAAAAAACGTCCCGGCGGCGTTTTTTGTCGTCGGGACGTACGTCGAGCAGAATCCGGAGCTGGTCAGGCGCATGGCCGACGAGGGACACACCGTCGGAAATCACACCTATCACCACTGGGATATGTCGAAGATCGGCGACGAGACGACGTTTGCATCGGAGCTGCAAAGCGTCGCCGACGCCTATCGGGCGGCCTGCGGGCGGGAAATGCCGCGCTATTACCGGCCGCCGCAGGGGATCTTTTCGGAGGAAAATTTGCAAATGGCGCAGAGGCTGGGCTACCGAACGGTGTTTTGGAGCCTTGCCTACGTGGACTGGCTGCGCGACAACCAGCCCTCGGACGAGGCGGCGTTTGAGAAGCTGCTGCCGCGCACGCACAACGGCGCGGTCATCCTGCTGCACGCGACGTCGGAGACGAACGCCCGCATCCTCGGCACGCTGATCGACCGGTGGACGGAGCAGGGCTACCGCTTCGGCACCCTCGACGGGCTGTTCGAGCCGGAAAAATAAGAAGAGAAGCCGCAGCAGAGAGAACTGCTGCGGCTTCGAAAGATCGGCTGCGATTCAATCGCGTCTGCGGGAGAACATGCTCAGCAGGCGCAAAAACTGCAGCAGCGAGACGGTCATCGCCGCGACATAGGTCAGCGCGGCGGCGGTCAGGGTCTTGCGCGCGGCGGCGCATTCCTCGCCGTCGAGCAGGCTCGTCGTGCGGATGGCCTGCATGGCGCGGCGGCTGGCGTTGAACTCGGTCGGAAGCGTCACGAGCTGGAAAAATACGCACAGCCCGAAGCAGAGCACACCGGCAAGCGCAACGTAATAGAACACCATCCGCAGCTCGGCGTAGCGCGTGAAGCTCATGAGCAGAAGGCCGACCAGCAGCAGCGGCATGGACAGCTTCGAGCCGAAGTTGACCGCCGGGATGATGGCTGCGCGGAGCTTGATCGGGCCGTAGCCCACGGCGTACTGCACGGCGTGCCCGGCCTCGTGCGCCGCCACGCCGACGGCCGCCGGGGTCGGCGAGTCATAGACGTCGGCGGACAGGCGAATGACGTTCGCCTTGGGGTCGTAGTGGTCGGTCAGCTCGCCGGAGATGCGCTCGATGCGCACGCCCGCGACGCCGTTTGCCGAGAGCACGGCGCGGGCGGCGTCCGCCCCGGTCACGCCGCGGCGGTTGCGCACCTGCGAATAGCGCCGGAAGGTCGAGCGCACCTGGATGCTCGTCCAGATCGAGAACAGGACGGCAAACAGGATCGGGATATAATACCAATCAAAATAATAGCCGTAGCCGTAATACATGGGGTTCGTTCCTTCTTTCGGTAAGTCGATGCAGCTCAAACGGACGCCGCCTCGCTGGCGGGCAGGCTCAAAGCTCCGTCGGCTCCATGGCCTCGTGGAGCGTCTGCGTGATGGCGCCGCGGAAGAGCCGGTCTGCGTTGGAGTGCACGGTCGTGAGCGCCCCGGCGGAGTGCTGCTTTTCTACCTTTCCCATCATGAACACATCCAAATCAAGAATATACTTGATCTCCTTGTCCTCGACGTTGCCTTTTTTCACCATGCCGGGGCCGCAGTGAATCTTCGCGCGGCAGCCGCCGGGCAGGCTCAGCTCGGCCTCCTGCGTGATGCGGGCGAACTGCTGCTCGCGGACGTCCTCCTCGTTGAGCAGGCCGAGATAGCCCGGGGCGATCAGCTCGGAGAACGGCTCGCTCTCCAGCCCGAGGTCGCGGCGCGAGAAGGCGTTGATATAGCGCAGACCGATGCGGTCAAAATGCGCCGGACGGTAAATTTTGATGAAATCGGCCAGCACCTCGTCGAGCTTGCCGGCGAAATCCTCCCAGACGGTATAGCGCGCGGTGGCGAGGGAGATGAAATTTTTGGTCATATTCACGCGCCAGCCGTTATCCGACGTGGCGAATTGGTAGTTTGTGACATTCGGCTGCTCCTCGAGCTTCATGCTCCCCGGCTGACCCGTCACCTTGGGGGGCAGCTTCTCGATGTTGCGGGTGTAAAGCGGGTAGGTGCTGCGGATCCGCTCCTGAAAATCCACAGGCTCTCTGGCCTCAATGGAGAGGATCGTGGGGAAGCGGAGCTGGCAGATCACCTCGATCATCTGCGGCTTGGCATAGCGCACGCGGTCTGCTGCGTTGAACATAGGGAACGCTCCTTTCTCGTCTGCCGGAGCGGCCTCCGGCGGTTCCTTACTGTGTATTATATCACAATCTTTCTCGGCTTGCAAGTGCGCCACGGCTTGCATTTGGACGCAATATCTGCTATACTATAATAATTCATAGGATTTTTACAATTTTGGAGAGCAAATACATCATGGAAACGACAAAAACCTTTCAGGAGCTGGGTGTCAGCGAGCCGATCCTGCGCGCGCTGGCGCAAAAGGGGCTGGAAAAGCCGACCCGCGTGCAGGAGGAGGCCATTCCGCCGCTGCAGGCGTGGCGCGATGTGATCGCCAAGGCGCCGACGGGCACGGGCAAGACCTTCGCCTTCGGCATCCCGATCATCGAGCACATCGACCCGGCCGTCGAGGGCGTGCAGGCGCTGATCCTCGCCCCGACGCGCGAGCTGGCGCTGCAGATCGGCGACGAGCTGAGCGGTCTGATGACCTTTTATGACAATTTGAACGTCGCCGTGCTCTACGGCGGCCAGCGCATGGAGCCGCAGCTCAAGAGCCTGAGCCGCCATCCGCAGATCGTCGTGGCCACGCCGGGGCGCCTGATGGATCATTATAAGCGCAAGAACATCCGCTTCGACAAGATCAAAACCGTCGTGCTCGACGAGGCCGACCGGATGCTCGACATGGGCTTCTTCGACGACGTCACGAGCATCCTCAACCGCATCAAAAACCGCAAAAATCTCGGGCTGTTCTCCGCGACGATCTCGCAGGAGGTCATGACCGTGAGCTGGATGTACCAGCGCGACGAGGTGGAGATCACCGTCGCGCCCACGCAGGAGAGCAAGCCGGACATCGATCAGTATTCCATCACCGTGCCGCGTCTGGAAAAGGACGAGGCGATGCTCCGCATCCTGCGAAGCGGCGCGTTTGAGCGCGTGATCGTCTTCTGCAACACCAAGGTCATGTGCCAGCGGCTGAGCGACGAGCTGCGCCGCGCCGGGATTCAGGCCGACTGCCTCCACGGGGACATCAAGCAGGCCACCCGCGAAAAGACCATGGCCGCCTTCCGCATGGGCAAGCTGCCCGTGCTCATCGCGACGGACGTCGCCTCGCGCGGCATCGACGTCGACGACGTCGACGGCGTCATCAATTACGATGTGCCGGACGAGAACGAATACTACATCCACCGCATCGGCCGCACCGGCCGCGCCCGCAAGAAGGGCATCGCCTTCACGCTGATCGGCTCCTTCCCCGAGAAGGCCAAGCTCGACGAGATCGCAAAATTCGCGGGCTTCCGCATCGCGCCGATGGTGTTTGACGACTACGGCTGTCTGGTTCCGGCCGAGGAGCCGCCCGCGCCGCCGCGCAGAAAGCTGAGATGACGCCGCAGGCGCAGGTGACGGCGCTGCTCTGCTGCGCCCTCGGAGAGGACGTGGCGCCGCTGACGGCGCTGCAGGCCGGTCAGCTCCTGCGCCGTATGCAGGACGCCGGCGTGACCGGGCTGCCGAGGACGGTCGGCGCCGCGGAGCTGGCCGCGCTGGGCTTTTCCGCCGAATTCTCGGCGCGCGCCGCGGCGCTGCTCAGCCGGCCGGACGCCCTGCGCCGCTACACGGCGCGCAACGCGCCGCTGACCGTTCTGGCCGCAGACGAGCCGGGCTTCCCGGCGCGGCTGCTCAGGCTGGGCGCGCAATGCCCGCCCGTGCTGTTCTGCCGGGGAGATGCCGCGCTGCTGCAAACGCGCTGCATTGCGCTGGTCGGCTCGCGAAACGCCTCGCCCGGCGCGCTGCGCTTTGCCCGCCGCATCGGCGCGCTCTGCGCCGCCGAGGGGCTGACGCTCGTCTCCGGAAACGCCGCCGGAGCCGATCGCGCCGCGCAGGACGCCTGCCTTCAGGGCGGCGGCAGCGTCGTGAGCTTCGTGCCGGACGCGCTGTGCCGCCACGCGCAGGCCGAGCGCCGTCTGTTTGTCAGCGAGCATGGCGCGGACGTCCCGTTTTCCGCCGCGCGCGCCCTGAGCCGCAACCGCCTGATCCACGCGCTGGGCGCGGCGGCCGTCGTCGCCGCCTGCACGCCGGAGCGCGGCGGGAGCTGGTCGGGGGCGCGGGAAAATCTGCGGCGCGGTCTGAGTCGCCTCTGCGTTCCGGACGACGACAGCCCCGGCAGCCTTGCGCTTCTGGCGCTCGGCGCGACGCCGATCCCGGAGAATGTCCGCTCAATTGGAAAATACGCAGTTACAGAATTGTCCATTTTCGACTGATTTTTCCGTTTCGTGCGAAAATCGTAAATTTTCAGTTGATTTTGACAAACGAGTGCAGTATAATTGACCCACAGCGTCGGAGCAGCCTCCGCGCTGTGGGTTTTTCGATTTTCCGCAGGCCGCCCGGCAGCGCCGGACGCCTGATTTCGTTTTACGGAGGTTTGAACTATGTGTGGAATCGTTGGATATGTCGGGTCGAAGCAGGCCGCGCCGATCCTCCTCGACGGCCTGAGCAAGCTGGAATACCGCGGCTATGACTCGGCAGGCATCTGCGTTGCTTCCGACGGGGTCTTTACCGTCTCAAAAACCAAGGGGCGCCTCGCGGCGCTGGCCGAGCAGACCGGAAACGGCGCCCGTCTGCGCGGCACGGCCGGCATCGGCCACACCCGTTGGGCGACGCACGGCGCGCCCTCGGACGCCAACTCGCATCCGCATCTGTCCACGGACGGCAAGATCTGCGTCGTTCACAACGGCATCATTGAGAACTATCTGCCGCTCAAGGAGTTCCTCATCAAAAACGGCAAGCAATTCGTCTCCGACACGGACACCGAGGTCGTGGCCAATCTGCTGGAGTATTTCTACGAGTGGGAGGACGACCTGCTCTTCGCGGTGCGCCGCGCTTCGGAGATGATGGAGGGCAGCTATGCGCTGGGCATCCTCTGCATCGACCGCCCCGGCTCGATGCTGGCCATTAAGAAGGACAGCCCGCTGATCTTCGGCTACGGAAAGGGCGAGAATTTCATCGCCTCGGACGTTCCGGCCATCCTCAAATACACCCGCGAGGTCGTCTACCTCAACGACGGCGATATGGTCGACTTCACGGCCGACGGCGCTGCGTTCTATAACGCGCTCGGCGAGCGCGTCATAAAGGAGCCGGAGTACATCGAATGGGAGATGTCTGCGGCCGAGAAGGGCGGCTATCCGCATTTCATGCTCAAGGAGATCCACGAGCAGCCCAAGGCGCTGCGCGCGACCATCAGCCCGCGCATCCGCAACGGCCGCGTTGTGCTCGACGACCTGAGCCTCACGGAGGACTATCTGCGCGGCATCCGCCGGATCTATATCGTCGGCTGCGTCGGCAAATACATCATCGAAAAAACCTGCCGCATCCCGGTCGAGCCGATCCTGGCCTCGGAGTTCCGCTATTCCGAGCCGGTGCTCGGCGACGACACGCTCGTTGTCATCATCAGCCAATCCGGCGAGACGGCCGACACGCTGGCCGCGACCCGCTCGGCCACGAGCCTCGGCGCGCGCACGCTGGCGATCGTCAACGTCGTCGGCAGCGCCATTTCCAAGGCGGCGACCGACGTGATCTATACGTGGGCGGGGCCGGAGATCGCCGTGGCGACCACCAAGGCGTATTCCACGCAGCTCTCCGTGATCTATCTGCTGTCTCTTTATATGGCGCAAACGCTGCACACGCTCCTGCCCGAGCAGTATGACGAGCTGCTCAAGGCGCTCATTGAGCTGCCCGACAAGATGGAAAAGATGCTCACCGAGGACTACCTCGGGCAGATCCGCGAGCTGGCCGAGCACTATAAGCAGCACCACGACGTCTTTTTCATCGGCCGCAACGTCGACAGCGCCACCTGCCTCGAGGGCAGCCTCAAGCTCAAGGAGATCGCCTATGTCCACTCCGAGGCCTATGCCGCGGGCGAGCTGAAGCATGGGCCGATCTCCCTGATCGAGGATAACACGCTGGTCATCGCCGTGGCGAGCGTGCAGGAGCTGTTCGACAAGACCATGTCCAACGTCAAGGAGGTCAAGGCGCGCGGCGCGAACGTCCTCGGCCTGACGACCGCCCGCAACGAGCAGGAGATCGCCAAGAGCGTCGACCGCTTCGTCCTCGTGCCGCAGACGCACCCGGTGCTGCAGCCGAGCCTGAACGTCGTGCCGCTGCAAATTTTTGCCTATTATGTCGCGCTGGCGCGCGGCTGTGACGTCGATAAGCCGCGCAATCTCGCGAAATCCGTCACCGTGGAATAACGATTTTTATTTCGGGAGGCTCCGCATTCTCCGACTGCGCAGGGGAATGCAGAGCCTCCCTTGACTTTTTCCGGACGGTTTGCTATTGTATTCAATGTCAGAAGAGAGACGCCGAAACGGCGCAGAAGGGGGGAGGCGCCATGCGCGATTTGATCCGGCTGATGATCGTCGACGACGAGCGGCTGGCCATTGAGGACTTAAGCACCATTGTGGATTGGAACGCCTATGGCTTCGAGATCGTGGCGACGGCCTTCAACGGGGCGCAGGCCTTTACAAAATTCATGCAGCTTCGGCCGCAGCTCGTCATTACGGACATCAAGATGCCCATTATGGACGGCATTGAACTGATCCAGAAGATCCGAGAGGTGGACAGGCAGGTGGCGCTGCTCCTGCTGACGGCCTATGCCGATTTTTCCTACGCGCGCAAGGCCATCCAGCTCGGCATCACGGACTACATCATCAAAAGCGAGATCACGGAGCAGAGCATGGGCGCGCTGCTGACCAAGCTGCGCGGGACGATCGAGCGGCAGATGCAGAACCGGAACATCCTCACCGGCACGATACTCGAGCGGTTCTTCGCCGCGCCGGAGTCGCGCGTGTCCGACGAGACGCACGAGATGCTCGGCAAGCTCTATGCCTTCCTGATCATGGAGCGCGACGAGCCGCTCCCGCTCGACGGCGGCGCGGCGCAGGAGGGCGAGGGGCTGCCGCAGTCCGAGCTGCGGCGGCTTGCCTCGGAGCACGGCTATGAGGAGCTGCAGCTCGTCGGCTCGTGCCCGCTCGGGCACAGGCGGCTGCTGCTCGTGCTCAAAACGCCGGACAACTCGACCTTCCGCACCTACGACCTGATGCACCGCAACGCCCTGCGGCTGCAGACCGCGCTGGCGCAGAGCGGCGCCGGGGCGACCACGCTCTATATCACCATGCGTCCGATGGATTTTTATGAATTCCGACGGTTTTTGCAGAATCATTCGGAGGTCTTCCGCCGGAAATACTTTCTGCCGCCGGACGCGCTCATCCTGCTCGAGCGGCAGCCGGAGCGCAGCGCGCCCGCGCCGCGCCCGGATCGCGCGGCCTTCGAGGCGCTGCTCGACGCGGGCGACGCAGACGGCGCGGAGAAGTTTGTGCGGCAGCTCTATGCCGCGCTCACGGACTGCGCCGACCGCCGCGCCCTGCTGAGCTGCTCGCAGGAGCTGTATTATGCGCTGGCGCACCGCGCCGAGCCGCTCGGAACGGAGCTGAACACGCCGAATGACCGGGCGCAGTGGCGCAACGCCGAGAGCATCTGCCGCTGGCTGACGGAGCGGACGCGCGCCCTGCTGGCCGCGCTCTCCGACGCGCGCCGCAGCGCCTATTCCCGCCCGGTCGGCGACGCCATCGCCTATGTCCGCGCGCATTTCTCCGAGCCGGAGCTTTCGCTCAACGACGTGGCCGACAGTCTGCACCTCAGCGTGGGCTATCTGTGTATGCTGTTCAAGAATGAGACGGGCGTGACGCTCAAAAACCACATCACCGACGTGCGCATTGAGGAGGCCAAGCGCCTGCTGTGCACGGGGCACGCGAAGATCTATGAGATCTGCACCGCCGTGGGCTATCCGAACAGCCAGTATTTCAGTCAGGTCTTTTATAAAAAGGTCGGCATGTACCCGGCCGAATACCGCAAGACCGGGGGGGACGGAGTATGAAGCGGAGAAAGGGCATTCAGAGCAAGCTGCGCAGGCGCATCGTGCTGGTGGGGCTGATCTGCTTCTTCGTCTCGCTGCTGATCTCCCTGCTCGTCTGGATGCCGTCGATGCGCGCCCGCGCGCTCAAGACCGCCGAGAACGGCAACGAGGAGATCATCAGCCGTATGGACAGCACCGTGGATTTTGTCGACAGCTTTACGGAAAATCTGGCGCTCTCGGTGCAGCAGAACGCCGCCATTATGCGCTATTTTTCCGACCCGACGGAGAACAACCGGAACATTGCGATGCTCTCGCTGAGCAATCTGACAAGCTACGAGGGCATCGTGCGCGCGGTTTTTTTGGAGATGAACGGCCTGCCGCTGCTCGACTCGCTGATCCGTGCCTGCCCGGAGGACTACACGCTGCTGCAATCGCAGTGGTACCGCGACATTCGCGACTCGGAGTTCAGCCGCCGCCTCTCGGGCGTTTACAACGTGAGCATCAATAACATCGACTATTCGACCTTCGCCTACGCGCGGAACTTTTATCTCAACAACCGCTGGTGCACCTTCGTGATCTTCACGAGCCTGAACGACACGCTCTTCGACGTGCGCACCGTCGGTGAAAACAACTATGACTACTTCCTCCTGCGCGACTCGACCGGCACCGTGTTTTACAGCGCCGGGGACGAGGCGTGGGCGGAGCGGACACAGGCGCTGCGGCCGGAGGCCGGGCTGACGGCCATGGCGGAGACGGAGAGCGGCACCGCCCTGACCCGCCGAAGCGTCAGCACCGGCTGGGAGATCACCTCCTTTGTCTCGAGCGAAAGCATCTTCCGCTCGCTGATGCCCTATTGGCTGGGAATGCTGATCTCGCTGACGTGTATGCTGCTGACGATGCTGGCGGTGCTCTCCGGTATGCTCGGCCAGATGCTGCGGCCGATCGTCTCGCTGGCGCGGACGATGGACGGAGCGGCCAAGGGCAATCTGGAGCAGAAGGTCGAGATCCACGGCGACGACGAGATCGGCCTTTTGCAGCAGTCGTATAACAAAATGCTCGACGATCTGCGCCGGAGTATCGACCTCATCGCCGAAAAGGAGCGAACCGAGCAGCAGATCCGCTTCAGCCTGCTCGTCAGCCAGATCGACCCGCATTTCATTTGCAACACGATCAACAGCATCAACTATCTCGCCCGGAAAAACCGCAGCGCCGACGTCGTGACGGTGAACACCGCGCTCATGGCTATCCTGCGCGACCGCCTGCGCGTGAACGACATCGAGATCACGGACACCGTGGCCAAGGAGGCGGAGGTCGTCGAGCAGTATCTCAAGATCCAGCGCTTTATGTACGGCGGCGATCTGCGCGTCCTCTGGGACATCGAGCCGGGGCTTTCCGAGGAGCAGATCCCGAAGAACATGATCCAGCCGCTGGTGGAGAACGCCCTCTTCCACGGGCTGATCGATCAGGAGAGCGGGATGCTCGACGGCGAGATCCGCATCGGCCTGAGGCGAACGGACGACGGGCTGCTGCTGACCGTCCGCGACAACGGCGTCGGCATGGAGCCGGAGCGGCTGCAGGAGCTTCTGCGCCGGACGCGCCGTCCGGATGAGCGCGGCAGCAAGATCGGCCTTTCCAACATCCGCAGCCGCCTCTATTACCTCTATGGCTCGGCCGACTGCCTGACCATCGAGAGCGCGCCCGGGAAGGGCACGACGATCTCGATCCGGTTTCTAAGCTCCTGATTTTATGCATAGTGCACAAAACACCGCCCTCATTTTTGGAGGACGGTGTTTTTTTCATGAAGAAGTCAAACAAAAAAGGAAGAAATTGCTCTGTCGCAAAACGACAAGGTTCCCTATAATGAAATCAGAAAGAAAAACACTGGCGAAAAAGCGAGGTGCAGCAACATGCAAGGTTCCGAAGACAGTCTGTTCCGTGCGGAGGGCATTTGCAAGAGCTTCGGGCAGGTGCGGGCGCTGGTCGATTTCAGCATCGACATCGCGCCCGGCGAGATCCGCGGTCTGGTCGGAGAAAACGGCTCCGGTAAATCGACCTTTTCCTCGATCGCGGCCGGTATGCAGCGGTGCGACAACGGAAAAATGTGGCTCTGCGGCGAGCCGTACCACCCCGGCAACACCGTCGACGCCATGGAACGCGGCGTCAGCATGGTCGTTCAGGAGCAGGGCACGATCTCGAAGATCTCCATCGCGGCGAACATCTTCTTCGGCAAGGAGCATTTGTTCGTGCACGGCGGCGTTTTGAACGTCCGGCGCATGAACGCCGAGGCAAGGCGGGCGCTCGAGGACATCGGCGTGACGGGAATGGATCCCGCGCAGCTCATCGACACCCTGTCCTTTGAGGATCGCAAGCTCGTCGAGCTGGCTCGCGCGCTGTACTCCAAGCCGAAGCTCTGGATCGTCGACGAGACGACCACGGCGCTGTCCATCTCCGGCCGCGACATCCTCTACCGGCTGATGAACCGGATGCGCGAGGAGGGCAACGCGGTGCTGTTCATCTCGCACGACATCGACGAGATCATGCGCATGTGCGACTCGCTGACCATCCTGCGCGACGGCGTGCTGACGGCCAACCTGAAAAAAGAAGAATTCTCCACCGATACGATCCGCCAGCTCATGATCGGCCGCGAGCTTTCCGGCCACTACTACCGCGAGGACAAGGGCGAGAAGCTGAGCGACGAGGTCGTTCTGGAAATGCAGAGCGTGACCGCCGGCGACCTGCACGACGTGACGATGCAGCTCCACCGCGGCGAGATCCTCGGCATCGGCGGCCTGAGCGACTGCGGCATCCACACGCTGGGCAAGGCGCTCTACGGTCTGCTGCCGCCGGTGCGCGGCGAGGTGCGCAAGAACGGCACGCAGCGCGTGAAGAGCCCGTCGTGGGCGGTGCGCAACGGCATGGCCTATGTTTCAAAGAACCGCGACACGGAGTCGATGATGCTCGTTTGCAGCGTCAAGGACAATATCTGCCTGCCGTCGCTGCACGATCTGGCGGCGTTCGGCCCCATTTCCCCGAAAAAGCAGAAAAAGCACGCCGCGCAGTGGGCAAAAAAGATGGAGGTCAAGGCCAACTCGGTCGAGACCTTCTGCAACACGCTCAGCGGCGGCAACAAGCAAAAGGTCGTTCTGGCCAAATGGCTGGGCAAGGGCGCGGAGATCCTGATCCTCGATTGCCCGACGCGCGGCATCGACGTCGGCACGAAGGCGGCCATTTATCAGCTCATTGAGGAGCTGAAGGCCGAGGGACGCTCGATCGTTCTGATCTCCGAGGAGCTTCCGGAGCTGATCGGCATGTCCGACCGCATCCTGCTGCTGAAGGACGGCCGCATCTCCGGCGAGTTCTTCCGCAAAGACGGCCTGACGGAAGCCAAGCTGATCGAGAAAATGATCTGAGGAGGGCGCAACATGGAAACGCAAACCGCGCTGAAAAAGACCCTGCGCGGCGCCAAGGTCAAGGAGCTGCTGCTCAAGAACTTCTCCTTCGCCGGGCTGCTGCTGGTCGTCGTTCTGTTCGAGATCCTCACCGAGGGCAGGCTGCTCGGGCAGAAAAACCTGCTCAACATCTTCAATAACTTCTTCACCATCGGCCTGAGCGCCATGGCCTTCACCTTTGTTATGGCGCTCGGCGAGCTTGACCTCTCGGTCGGCGCGATCGTCGGCTTCGCCGCCATGGCCGGCGCCTTTGCCGCAAAGGTCAGCCTCTGGCTGATCCTCCCGGCGGCGCTGCTGGCCGGTCTGCTGATCGGCGGCCTGAACGGCTTGGCCATTGCCCACCTGCGCGTGGAGTCCTTCATCGGCACGCTGGCCATGTCCTTCATCTGCCGCGGCATGACGACGTGGCTGCTCAACGGCTCCGTCGGCGTCCCGATCTCGATGCGCATCTTCGACGCGAGCTGGGTCAAGATCCTGACCTTCGTGGTCGTGATGGTGCTGCTGTATTTCCTCTATGAGCACTGCGCCTACGGCAAGCGCTGCCGCGCCGTCGGCGCGTCGAGCGAGGCCGCGCGGCAATCCGGCGTGCGCTGCAAGAGCGTCCGGACGGCGGCCTTCCTCCTCTCCGGCGCCGTGTGCGGGCTGGTCGGCTTCTTCACGCTGATCCGCGGCTGCACCGCCTCGTCCGGCACCGGCAACGCCTTTGAATTCGATGTGCTGCTGGCCGTGCTCTTCGGCGGAATGCCGCTCTCCGGCGGCTGGACGGTGCGCTTCCGCTCCGCCGTGATCGGCGCGGTGGCCATGGCCATCCTGAAAAGCGGCATGTCCCTGACCGGCATCGACGGCATGGTGCAGCAGGTGGTGCAGGGCATCATCCTGATCGTGGTCGTCACGCTGTCCTTTGACCGCAAGAACGCGGCCGTCATCAAGTGATTTGCAAGGGAGCCCCTTGTGAATAAAACAGAAAACAAAACATATCGGAGGTAAAGAAAATGAAGAAACTGATCGCACTCATTCTGGCGCTTGCCATGATCGCGTGCCTGTTCGCGGGCTGCGGCAAGGCCGACGACGCCGACAAGACCAACGACGGCGGCAAGGCATCCTTCACCATCGGCTTCCCCTGGGACACGGCCAGCACCGACCCGACGTGGGTCTCCATCTATGAAAGCGTCAAGGTCGCCGTGGAAGGCGCGGGCGGCGAGCTCATCACCGTTCAGACCGACCTGACCGCCGACACCCTCATCAACAACATCACCGAGCTCATCAGCCGCGGCGTTGACGGCATCCTGTTCATGCCCGCCTCCGACTCGATGCTCCCCACCGTTGACTCCCTCTGCGCCGAGGCCGGCGTTTACTGGGCGACCATGTTCCGCACCATCAGCGACGACGACATCCGCGCTCAGGTCTATGCCTCGAAGTGGTTCGCCGGCGGCTGCAACGAGGACGACGAGGCCTGCGCCTCCAACATCGTGCAGAAGATGGCCGAGATGGGCGTGAAGAACCTCTGCGCGATTAACATCGCCAAGGGCGACACCTCCTCTGACCTCCGCGACAAGGGCACCGCGATGGGCGTTGAGGCCTCCGGCATCAACCTGCTGAACACCACCTACGGCATCACCGTCACCACCGACATGACCAAGACCATCAACAGCTACATTGCCGCTTACCCCGAGATGGACGGCATCCTGCTGCTCGGCACCTACTGCCCGTCCGCGCTGCCCACGATCGAAAAGGCTCTGGCCGACAACGGCAAGGCCGGCAAGGTCATCGTCGGCCGCATCGACTTCGAGTCCACCATGGGCGACTATCTGGCTGAGGGCACGTTCCACGTCTCCTACGGCGGCCAGCAGCAGATCGACCCGCTGATGTCCGCAGTCATCCTGGTCAACAAGGTGCTCGGCACCCCGCTCACCGAGGACGGCCCGACCATCATCATCACTCCGTATCTGGAGCTGACCTCCGCCGAAGAGGCCGCCGAATACACCCAGTACTTCCTTGGCGACACCCCGATCTACACCAAGGACGAGGTCAGCAGCCTCATGATCAAGAAGACCAACCCCGACGTCACCGTCGACTCCATCAACGAGCTGCTCAAGGGCTTCTCCGTTGCCGACGTCGTCGCCCGTCACAGCAAGTAACCTTTCCCGGAGGCTCTGAGGCGGGAGCCAGCTGCTTCAGAGCCTCCTTCCCCATAGAAACCCCGTTCCTTCTCCGCGTGGGCAGGCTCCGGCCTGCCCACCACCCCAAAGGATACCCCCGGCGCTGCACGGCATCCTGCCGGAAACCGATTCAAAAGGATCTGATCTTTCATGAAAAAAATTCTTTTCAATACCGTCAAGACGCTTCTGCTGCCGGTCATCCTCTACGGCATCTTCCTTTGCATCTGCTTTGACCGCTTCAGCAATTGGAACTGCGTTTACACCATCTTCCTGCAATCGATCATCCCCACCATCACCGCCTATGCCGTTGCCTACGGCAATATCTGCGGCGTGTTCGACTTCACCGTCGGCTCGGCGCTCATCATCAGCGGCGTGATCGGCGGCCTGTGCGCGGCGAAGTTCGGCTTTGCCGGCATGGTGCTCGGCGCGCTCGCTGCGGGGCTTCTGACGACCGCCGTGACGGGTCTGCTCAACTGGGTGCTCAAGATCCCGTCGCTGGTTCTGACCATGGGTCTGACCATGATCTACGAGATCGTCGGAAAGCAGCTGGCCGGTCAGTTCGGCTTTGTCCAGATCGACAGCAAGTATGCCTTCCTCGGCTCCTCGCCGAATATCATTTTCGTTTTCCTCGGCGCGATGCTGCTGTTCTATTTCCTCTTTAACCACACCAAATTCAGCTTCCACATGCGGGCGGTCGGCAGCAACGAGCTGGTCGCCAAAAACGCCGGCATCAAGACCGGCCTCGTGAAATTCAAGTCCTTCGTCTACGGCGGCATTTTCCTCTCCGTCGCCGCGATCCTGACGCTGAGCCAGTCCGGCTCCGTTGGCGCGCAGACCGGCCTCGGGAGCGTGACCATCGTCTTTAAGCCGCTCATCAGCATCCTGCTTGCGCTGGTTCTGCAGCGCATCTGCAACCTGACCATCGGAATTTTCATCAGCCAGTTCAGCCTGAACATCATCTTCATCGGCCTGATCGCCGCCGGTATGCCCGACACCTTCCAGAACGTCGTGCTCGGACTGTTCCTGCTGATCGTCATGATCTTCTTCCAGAACGCCGAACGCTTTAAGCTGCGCCGTTCCCCCCTGCGCGCCGCGCAGCCGGAGCGCGCATGAGTGAGAAAGGAAGCCTTGCCATGAAATTTCCCGTTTTGACCGCGCAGGAGCGCGCCGCCCGTCTGGCGCCGCCCACCGGAAAGCTTCGCGTAGTCATTGATTCGGATACCTATAACGAGGTGGACGATCAGTTCGCCATTGCCTATGCCCTGATGTCGCCGGAGCGGCTGAACGTCGAGGCCGTCTATGCCGCGCCGTTCTCCTCGGCCTTTTTGGCCAAAATGATGAACGCCGACGCCGGCATCCCCATGACCGCAAATTTGCAGGAGGGGCTGGAGCAGAGCTATCAGGAGATCCTGCATCTGTTCTCCCTGCTCGGCCGCGACCCGGCCGGAATGGTCTTCCGCGGGTCGCCGACCTACCTCACGGATCGCGAAACGCCCGTCGAGAGCGAGGCCGCGCGCGACCTGATCCGCCGCGCCCACGAGAGCGACGAGCCGCTCTATGTCATCGCCATCGGCGAGATCACGAACGTCGCCTCGGCCATTTTGATGGACCCGTCGATCATCCGCAAGCTCGTCGTGGTCTGGCTGGCCGGGCAGCCCTTCCACTGGCCGCACACGGTCGAGTTCAACCTCGGGCAGGATATGCTCGCCTCGCAGCTCATGGTCGAGTGCGGCGTGCCGCTCGTGCTCGTGCCGTGCATGAGCGTCGCCTCGAACCTGACCGTCTCGGCCCCCGAGCTGGAGCGTCATCTTCAGGGCGCAAGCCGCGTGGGCGACTATCTGACGCACATCGTCACCAGCCAGCTCACGCAGGAGATGGGGCTCAACTGGCTGCGCCTCTTCCACGCCACCTATAACAAGGGGCTCGACGACTACGGCGCGGACGGCGTCCCGACGACGCAGACGGCGCTCTCGCCCTCGCGTATCATTTGGGACATCTCGACCGTCGCCTATCTCATCAATCCCGCGTGGTGCCCGTCTCGGGTCGTGCCGCAGGCGCGCCTGACCGACGACATCCGCTGGGACTGCGCTGCGCCGCTGGGGCACAGCGTCCGCGTCTGCAACTATATCTACCGCGACGCCGTCTTCGGCGACCTGTTCGCCAAGCTCGCCCGCGCGCCGAAATAACGGAGGAAACCGCATGAATAAAAAGGTTGTTGTCATCGGCGATATTTTTGCCGATATGACCACGCATATCATGGCCTATCCTCATTGCGGAGACGGCACCTACGGCACCCCGATGCACCGCAACGGCGGCGGCACCGGCGGCAATATCGCGGCCGGATTGGGTGTTCTGGGCGTGGATACGTCCATCATCTGCCGCCTCGGCGACGACGAGGTCGGCCACTACCTCAAGGATGATATGCGCAACTACAACGTGCATAACGAGGGCATCCCCCTCGACCCTGAGTACGCCAGCGGTCTGGTGCTCATTGCCGTCACGCCCGACGGCGAGCGCACGATCTGGGTGCTGGCCAACGGCTCGGCCTATGAAAAGCTCAAGCCCGAGGACGTGGCCTATCTGGACAAGGTACAGCCGGACGCGATCTTCGTCTCCGGCGTGATGATGGGCGTCCACCCGGCCGAGGAGAGCATCTTCGCCGAGCTTCCCAAGTGGAAGGGACGCGCCAAGATCTATTTTGACCCGAACCTGCGCTATCCCCCGGAGGCCATCCCGCCCGCCGTGAAGGCCTCGATGCAGCGTCTGTGCGCCCTGAGCGACGTCGTTCTGACGGGGCAGGGCGAGATGGACGCGCTCGAGCTGCGGCCGCTGCCCGGCCAGACCTTCATCGTCAAGCGCGGCAAGGAGGGCTCCCTGCTGCTCGACGAGCACGGGCAGATGGTCTGCCGCGCCGCGCCGACCGAACACGTCGCATCCGACGCCACCGGCGCGGGCGACACCTATGCAGCCGCCTATGTCTGCGCCGAGCTGGAGGGGCGCACCGTTGAGGAGGCCATGCGCTTCGCCACCGTCGCGGCGGGCATCTCCGTCACGCGCAGCGGCGCGCGCTCCATGCCCAAGCGAGAAGAAATCGACGCCTATTTGAGCAAAGAAAGGACAGCAACATGAAGCTGAACTGGGATGAATACTATTTTCCGAACGAAATGATGGAGCAGGCCGACGCCATTGAAAACTGCATGAAAGAGCTGACCGGCCGCCTGAACGAGCTGGCCAAGCTGGGCAAGGATGTTGAGCGCGTCTACATCGTCGGCTCCGGCGACTGCTACTTCATCGGCTTCGCCGCCGCCCACGCCTTCCGCAAATACGCCGGGGTCGAGGCCTTCGGCTACGAGGCCTATGACTTCTATCTCCTGCAGCCGAAGGTCGACGAGAAGACCATGGTCGTGCTGTTCAGCTCCTCCGGCAAGTCCCTCTACGTTCTGAAATCGCTGGAATACGTCTCGTCCTGCAACGGCATCGCCGTCGGCGTGACGAACCACGCCGACAGCCCCCTCGGAAAGGACTGCACCGCGCCGCTCGTCACCGCTGCGACCGGCGTCTCCAAATCCTTCCCGACCAAGACCAGCACGAGCGGCCTTGCCCTGATGTACGCCCTCGCGGCGGCTCTGGGGCGCGAAAAGCAGCTCGACGTCGCCGCCTGCGACGCGCTGACCGAGGAGCTGACCGTCAAGACCCCGCAGATCATCCGCCGCATCTATGCCGAGGAGCACGAGAAGATCCGCGCCAACGCGCAGAAGTTCCTCGAGGCGCGCTGCTACGCCTTCGCAGGCAGCGGCCCGGCGCGCAGCGCCAGCATGATCGGCGCGGCGAAGATCATCGAGACCAACCGCATCCGCATCATGACGACCAACGCCGAGGAGTATCTGCATCTGAACGGCTTTGCCATCAAGAGCGCCGACGCCGTCGTCGTCATCGGCAACAACATCAGCGACCACCGCGAGCAGCAGGTCGTCGAATACGCCAAGGCGCAGTGCGCCCGCGTGCTTGTCGTCGGCAACGTTGCCTGCGAGGAGACGGAAAACGTCGTCAGGGTCGCGCCCTTTATCTCCGAGCTGAGTCCCTTCCCCGCTGTTCTGGCGAGCATGGTCGTGCTGCATCTGTTCGCCTGCGCCCTGTCGCGCCTGTCCTTCAAGGATCCCGACGCGCCGCACGACGTCGACCTGAAGCACGTCATCGAGCTGCTTTACACCGGCCCCGTCGCCGGCTGGCAGGTATAAAACAGGAGGCCGGAGATGGAAGTTCTTCATCTGAAAACCGAAAAGCACGAGCTGCATGACCTGACCGCGCAGGTGCGCGAGATCGTCGCGCGCTCCGGCGTGAAGGACGGCATCTGCCTCGTCTACACGCCGCACTCCACCGCCGGCGTCGTCATCGCCTGCGGCATCGACCCGAACGCCCTGACCGACGTCGACCGCCTTGTGCGCAAGCTCGTGCCGATCGACTCGCCCTTTGCACACACCGTCGACCCGGCCACCGACGCGGCCGGTCATCTGAAATCCATCCTGACCAACGCCCAGCAGACCTTCCCGATCTCGAACGGGGAGCTGATGCTCGGCGGCTCGCAGGAGATCTACTTCTTTGAGTTTGACGGCCCGCGCGACCGCAAGGTCTACGTGCAGGTCGTCGGGGCGTGAGCCATGACCTTCCGTGAATTTTGGGGCGAAAAAAAGCCCGTCATCGGCATGGTGCATCTCAAGGCGCTGCCCGGAAGCCCGCGCGCCGCGCTCCCGCTCGAGCAAATTTATGACCTCGCCCTGCGCGACGCCGAAGCCCTGATCGAGGGTGGCGCGGACGCCGTGCAGGTGGAGAACCAGTTTGACACGCCCTACCGCCTTGCCGCCGACCTCGGCCCGGAGACGAGCGCATTTCTGGCCGTCGCCGCCGAAAGGATCAAGACCCGTTTCCCCGAGATCCCGCTCGGCGTCACGGTGCATCTGAACGGCGCCCTGCAGGCCATGGCTGTGGCCAAGGCCGTCGGCGCGGATTTCATCCGCTGCTTCAATCTGATGAACGCCTATATCAGCAACAGCGGCTTCGTCGGCGCGGCTGCGCCCGAGCTGATGCGCTACCGCCGTCAGCTCGACGCGGAGCGGATCATGGTCTTCGGCGATTTTCAGGTCAAGCACGGCAGCCATGCCATCACCGCCGACCGCTCCCTGCGCGAAAAGGCGCATGACATCGCCGTCAGCGGCGCGGAGGCTGCCATCCTGACCGGAACGGCCACCGGCGTCGCGCCGGATGCGGCGCTCCTGAATGAAGTCGGCAAAAATCTTCCGATCCCCGTGCTCATCGGCAGCGGCCTGAACGTCAACAATGCCGCGGCGCTCTGGCCGTTTGCCGGGGGCGCGATCATCGGCAGCGGCTTTAAGCCCGGCGGCGACCTTGACGCGCCGGTCGACCGCACGCTTGTGCGTGCCTTCGTCGAGACCGTCCGATAGGTCGCCTCGGGCGCCCTGCCCCGGCTGCACCCGACAGATCAATTGTTTCTCCCAACAATTTTTTCCTTCTTCCGAGGGGGCTGGCACGGCTTGCCGCGCCAGTCCCCGAACTCTTTCGGAGCGCGCAATGGGCTGCGCCGAACAGCGGCATGGCCGATCTCGGCACAGGGCGGGAGAATGGCGAGAAAAAAGCAGCCGACCAAAGAAAAAGCGCTCCGCGCGGCTCAGACGACCGCGCGGAGCGTTTTGGAGCAGGTGAAGGGAGTCGAACCCTCCTATTCAGCTTGGGAAGCTGATGTTCTACCGATGAACTACACCTGCATGAGAAATCGTGTATATAGTATAGCACCGATCCGGCAAAAAAGCAAGAGGGATTTGTCTGATTGCGAAAATTTCCGAAAAATTATCCCCTCCCGCACGCCCGCTCACGGCGGACGTGCGGGAAGCGAGGAGGCTCATTCAAAAAAAGCGTAGTCGATCCCTTCGAAGAACGAGCCGAGCGAATTCGGGTCGATCCCTTCGACAGCGGCGCCGACATAAAGAGAATAAAACTTCGGTATGTGCTCGGCGACTGCGGCTTCGTATCGATTATATGCAGCGTCGATCTCCTCTTGCGTGCGATAGTCTGAACTGCGGACGGAAACAGAATAAATGTCGACCTCTCTCCCATCGGCGGAGAGATAATATACATGGAAGGTTAATTCGCCCAGCCCCATGCCCCATGAGCCATCCACGCTGGCGAAAACAAGATCGGTCGGGGCGTCGAATTCGTCGCTGATATACCAACTGAAATACCCAAGGGCATGAATATCCGAGCCGGTTCGGTGGTAAACCTCATAAACCTCGCAGTTTTCGTTCAGCGAAAAGACGTAGCCGTGTATGGTATACGGCTCTTCCTCATCAATATGCAGAATGATCATATCCAGCCAGCAGGGGCTTTCCGCAACGTTGACGAGCGAGACTGCGTCCCCCGGGAAATGCGCTCCGTAATATGCTTTATATATGTCGGAGATCTCTTGCTCCGAAAGGTCATTGAGCGTCGGACGGGAGGGGCTCGGATTTTGAGCGACCCACTCGTCCGGATCCAGATCCTTGATAAAATGCAGGTCGGAAAAGAAATCGATCTGCCCTTGCGTGGAAAGAATGTCCATGCGCCCCTCACTCACACGCACGGTTAAAGCACAGTCGCTTGTGTTGCGCAGCTCTCCATTGTCGTCGTACCATGCCGTTCCGTCGTCTAATTGCAGCGTGATCCGATAGCTCCCGTCAGACAGGCGAACGAACGACCATCTTCCGTCGTGAATGGCGAAGTAGTCGGAGCGATAGTAATAAATTCCCGCAGAGGCATCCAACGTCGGCGACAGAGAGAGGACATACACGCAGACCTCGTCGGGGTTGTCGGTGCCTCGGCGGCAGCAACGCCATTCGCCGAGCAGCATTGCGTCGTCGTCATTCGATGCGTCGTCCTGCGTAGGGGAGACCGTGCTTTGCAGGGTCACGACCGAGTCTTGCTGAGAAGAGAGCGCCTCGTCGGTCTGCTGCGAGCCGGGTTCTTTTTTGCCGAACCAAATCGCCAAAAAGACTGCAACAGCCACGCAGAACACGGCTGCGCCGACGGCAAGCCCGATCGAAAGAGCCTTATTCTTGGGAGCGCGCTTTTTCGGCGCCGGAGGCAGGCCGACAACGCCGAGACGCCGGCCACAGCGTGGACAAAACAGGCTGCCGAAGGCGAAAACTGCGCCGCAATCCGGACAATGCGGGCTGCTCCGGGAGTCGTTGAGGAAGTCCGGCGAGAGAGGCGCTTGCAGGTCTTCGCTGAGAGGATCGGGAGGGAAGAAGTTGCCCGAATGGGCAGCGCCCTCCGGGGAGCCCGTCGCCGGATAATCTCGGCTTGGGGGAGCGTTGTGAGTCGTCATGGACACCGCCGTCCTTTCTTAATGGGTCGCGTGTTGGTATAAATTAATTATAACACATGATCCAGCGCGGGGCAACATCCTTTTGCGCGACATCCTCCGAAAAAACCGGCTCGTCGATCGTTCCGTCGGGGAGAAAAACGAAAAATAACGCGCGTGGAACGCATTTTTAGCTTGCGCGGCGCGCCGGGAGCGTTTATAATGGAGACAAGGGGGCATCGCTCCCCGGAAGAAGGCGTCCCGGAGACGGGACAAATCAAAAAATCAAATGGGAAAGAGGTATGATCTATGAAAAAGCTTCTGGCGTTACTCCTCGCGGCGGTTTTGATGCTCGGCCTGCTGGCCGGCTGCGGCAAGACCGAGGACAAGGGAGAGACCACGACCGACTCGGCGTCGGCGACCAAGCTGGCACTGGTCGTGGCGGGCAAATTCGGCGACCGCTCGTTCTATGACTCCTCCAAGGAGGGCGCCGACCGTCTGGCCGCCGATCTCGGCGTGCAGGTCACGACGATCGAGTGCAACAACGAAAACCACGACACACAGATGAAGAACGCCGCCGACGGCGCGGACATCGTCGTCTGCGTCGGCTGGGAGTTCTACAACATCGAGACCATCGCGCCGGATTATCCCGACGTGAAGTGGATCTGGATCGACAACGCGACCTCCGAGCCGGTCGCGAACGTTCTGAACATCACCTATGCCCAGAATGAAGGCTCGTTCCTCGCCGGTTACATTGCGGCGGCCATGTCGGCCAACGGCTCGGTCGGCGCGGTCGGCGGTGAGGACTCCGACACGATCAACGACTTCATCGTCGGCTATGAGCAGGGTGCGAAGTACTACGGCACCGAGAACGGCAAGGAGATCGCGGTCAACCACAACTACTCCATGACCTATGACGATCCGGCGGTCGGCAAGGACTGCGCGATCGCGCTCAACGACGCCGGTGCGGACGTGATCTTCCAGATTGCCTCGGCCTGCGGCGACGGCGTGTTCGAGGCCGCCAAGGAGAAGGGCTTCTATGCCATCGGCGTCGACTCCGACCAGAAGTACATCGACCCGGACGTCATCATCTGCTCCATGAAGAAGGAGGTCGGAGACTCCATCTATGAGGCCGTCAAGGCCTTCGTCTCCGGCGACGATTCGCGCCTCGGAACGACGTGGGTGGCCGATCTGGCCACGGGCTTCGTCGGCATCGGCTATGGCGACGAGGGCGCGACCCAGCAGGTTCCCGACGAGCTGAAGGCTGAGGTCGAGGAGCTGGCCAAGAAGATCGCCGACGGCGAGATCCAAGTCGATTCGACGCGTAAATAAGCAACCGCTGTGCTCTG